>JAYNRW010000001.1:0-18495 GCA_038114965.1 Flavobacteriaceae bacterium
CCTTATGTAAGATCTGGATTATCATATTTTAGGTTCGATGACTTATTCTACCCTGAGGGTATAAATCAAGCACAATCTTTTGCTAAACACAATGAGTTTTCAATACCAATTTCAGTTGGCTTTAAAATAAAACCTATCAAAAGTTTTGCAATTGGTTTTGAAATAACAGCTAACCATTCATTTAGTGAAAATTTAGATGGAAGTTATCCTAAAAGATTTGAAGATTATGAGCTATATTCGCAAAAATCTTTTGGAGGTAATTTGAGTCAAGATTGGTATGTTTTCACTGGCTTCACATTAACCTATATTTTTGGAAACTATGAGTGCTACTGTCCATAATACTTTAATCGATAAGATAGATTACTCAAATATTCCTAATCATGTAGCAATAATTATGGATGGTAATGGAAGATGGGCTAGAAAATTAAATAAAGAAAGATTTTTTGGACATAATACTGGAATAAATTCAGTTCGTGAGTCGTTGGATATTTCTATCGAACTAGGAATTGAAACATTGACTTTATATGCATTTTCAATTGAAAACTGGAATAGACCCAAAAATGAAGTTAATGCTCTTATGAGTTTATTATCAAACACAATTGAAAAAGAGCTTACTAATATTCAAGAAAATAACATTAAACTTAATGTAATTGGAAATTTAGATCTAATTCCAAAAAACACAAGAGATAAACTATTAGATGGTGTTGAAAAAACTAATAATAATGATGGTTTAAATTTAAATTTAGCTGTTAGCTATGGAGCAAAGCAAGAAATGATTAGAGCTGTAAAGCTTATTTCAGATAAAGTTAAAAAAAACATAATTTCTCAAGAAAATATTGATGAAGACACAATAAATGAGCATCTTTACACTCGCAATTCAAAAAATGTTGATTTATTGATTAGAACTGGTGGAGAATATAGAATTAGTAATTTTTTACTGTGGCAAATTTCATATGCAGAATTAAATTTTCAGGATGTTTTATGGCCAGATTTTAAGAAGAAACATTTTTTAAATGCTATCATTGATTATCAAAAAAGAACTAGAAGATTTGGAAAAATTGAAGCTTAGGTTATTTACATTTATTTTAATCTTTTTATCTGGATTTTCACTTTACAGTCAAGATTTAGATTATAGCAAGGGAGAAATTTATATCCTAGATGAAATTACAGTTACAGGCTTAAAAAGTTTTAATGAGCAAACTGTTATTACATATACAGGTCTTACACAGGGCAAAAGAATTAGAATTCCAGGTGAGGAAATAAGTCAAGTAATTAATAAACTTTGGAAGCTAGAACTCTTCAGTGATATTAATTTTTATTTGACAAAAGTTGATGGAGACAAAGCTTCAATTGAAATTAGTATTAAAGAATTACCCTCTCTTTCTGATTTTACGGTATCAGGTTTAAAGAAATCCAAAACTGAAACTGTTATTGATGAAATTGAAATTAAAAAAGGTCAAAAAATCACAGAAAATTTCATAGAGACAACAAAGAATTATATTGTAAATAAGTATAAGAAAAATGGATTTTTAAATACCAAAGTAAGTATTACAACTAGACCAGACAGTGTTGGAGTTAATAATGAAAAAATGCTTATTAATGTGGATTTAGGTGACAGAGTTAAAATTAATTCTATTAATTTTTCAGGTAATGAAATTACTAAGTCAAAAAAACTAAAAAAACAAATGAAAAAGACCAAAACTAAACTACTTGGAAGGTTTTGGAAGAAATCAAAATTTATAGACGAGGATTATAAAAATGATCTTACTGCAATTGTAGATTACTACAAAGAAAAAGGATATAGAGATGCAAGAATTATAACTGACTCCGTTTTAGTTGACGGCAATAAAATTGACCTAAATATTGAAGTTAATGAGGGTAATAAGTATTATTTTGGAAAAATTAATTTTTTAGGAAACTCTGTTTATTCTGATGAGTTTCTTTCAAGAGCATTAGGACTATTTGAAGGAGACGTATATAATGGAGTATTACTAAAGAAAAGAATAGCTGATAATACAAAACCTGATGGTGAAGATCTAACAAATTTATATCAAAATAATGGTTACTTATTTTCCACAATTAATCCTGTTGAAATTGCTGCTGAAAATGATACTATTGATTTTGAAATTAGAATTACAGAAGGAAAACCTGCTTTTTTCAATAAAATTTCAGTTGTAGGTAATGACCGTACCAATGATAATGTTATTTACAGAGAATTAAGAACAAAACCTGGTGAACTCTACAGTAAGGATAAAGTTGTTAGAACCGTAAGAGAACTTGGTCAACTTGGGTTTTTTGATCCTGAACAAATAAGTCCTGATTTTAAGAACGTCGATGCAAATGCTGGAACAGTTGATATAGAATATGGATTAGTTGAAAAAGGAGCTAGTCAAGTTGAGCTTCAGGGAGGATACGGAGGTGGTGGTTTTATTGGAACCTTAGGTCTTTCTTTTAATAACTTCTCATTAAAGAATATTAAAAATAAAGCTGCATGGAAACCAGTTCCTATGGGTGATGGTCAAGCAGTTTCATTAAGACTTCAAGCAAATAGGTTTTATCGAGTTTACAGTTTTTCACTAGCTGATCCATGGTTTGGTGGAGAACAACCTGTACAATTTTCAACTTCGTTCTCACATACTAAACAGTATAGATATAATTTCTTTACAGGAAGAGTTGATAAAAGTCAATCTTTTGAAATAACAGGAGCAAGTATTGGGCTTGCAAAAAGATTACGAGTGCCTGATGATTATTTTCTATTATCTCAATCTCTTGCCTATCAATATTACGATTTAAATAACTATTATACTGGTTTATTTACATTTGGTGAGGGTAAATCTAATAATGTTTCTTACACCGTTGCACTTTCTAGAAATAACACATATACAAATCCAATCTTTCCTTTAGGCGGTTCTGAATTTGTTTTATCAGCTAGATTCTCTCTACCATATTCCCTTTGGAATGGCGTAGATTATGCTAACCTAGGAAATATGGAAGCTTATCAAGATGAAGATGGTAATCCAGATCAGGCTAAAATAGATCAAGAAAAGTATAAGTGGTTAGAATTTTACAAAATAAAATTTAAGGGCACATGGTATACTAGATTAGTTGAAAAACTTGTATTAAGAACTCATACAGAATTCGGATTTTTAGGTGCATTCAATAATGACAGAGGAGTAATCCCATTTGACAGATTTTTCTTAGGTGGTGATGGGATGTCACAATACGCAATGGATGGAAGAGAAATGATTAGTCTTAGGGGTTATCCAAATCAATCACTTTCCAGTGGAGATGGCTCTACAATTTATAATAGATTTTCTCTTGAGTTAAGATATCCAATCACACTTAAACCTGCAGCATCAATCTTTGGACTGGCATTTCTAGAAGCTGGACAAGGATATGATAACTTTAGAGAATTTAATCCATTTAATTCTAAGAGATCCTTGGGATTAGGTTTAAGAATATTTATGCCAGCATTTGGTTTATTAGGAATTGATTTTGGTTATGGTCTAGATAGTGCTAATCCAAATGACTTAAATCCAAATGGTTGGGAGACTCATTTTGTTATAGGTCAACAATTTTAATAAATTAGATAAAATGATATCTAAAAAGCAAAATATTGTCTTTTCGCTTTTATTTTCTGCAATATTTCTATTAATATTTTCAAGCTCTTATTCTCAGAAAACATTGAGAGTAGGTTATATAAACATGGATTATATTTTAGAAAATCTTGATGATTATAAACTAGCAAATCAAGAATACTCCTTGAAACTGGATAAATGGAAAAGAGAAATTGAAAAAAAAAATAACGATTTAGATATTAGTTACAGAGAATTAGAAATTAAACGACCATTAATTACTACAACTATTTACGAAGAATTTAAAGCTGAATTAGATTTTGAAAAAAAGCAATTAGAAGATTACCAACAAAAAAGATTTGGACCTGAAGGAGATTGGATTATTCAAGAAAAAATTCTTATACAACCTATTCAGGATGAGGTACTTGCTGCTGTTCAGAAAATTGCAGACAAAAATAAATTTGATTTTATTTTCGACAAATCCTCTGCTATAATTATGTTATATTCGGAAAAAAAATACGATATTAGCGAGCTGGTTTTAAAAAGTATTTTAAGACAAGAAAAATTAGATAATCTTCAAATGAATTTTGAAGATGAGAGTAAACAAAAAAGAAGAGATTCTATCCTTAAAGTAAGAGAAGAAAAAAAGGTAGAACTCCAGAAAAGAAGAGATAGCATTTTAAATGCAAGAAAAAACAGATAAAAAAAATAATATGAAATACTTAAAATTATTTACAACTATACTTTTTTTAGTTATTAGTTCAGTCAATTTTGCTCAAAGTAAAGTTGCTCACATCGATTCTCAAGCTTTAATTAGTGAGATGCCTGAAGTATTAGAAGCTCAAGCTCAAATTGAAAAACTACAAAAAACATATCAATCTGAGATTGAAGCATCAATGAAAGAATATCAAACTAAATTACAAACATATTCTGCAGATGCTCAAAATCAAACTGAAGTTACTAATCAAGCTAGACAAAAAGAGCTTCAAGGTATGGAACAAAACATTCAACAATACCAACAAACTGCTGCTCAAGATATTCAGCAAAAACAAGCTGATTTACTAAGACCTTTAATTGAAAAAGCAAGAGCTGCAATTCAAAAAGTAGCTAGAGAACAAGGATTTGATTATGTGATTGATGCAACTCCGGGTGGAGCACTAATTTTATCTGATGGTAAAGATCTTTTAGCTGATGTTAAAAAGGAATTAGGATTTTAATATTTAAAAATATTTAACTAACTAAATTAAACTATCTATATTTTTATAGATAGTTTTTTTTTGCATGAATAATAACTCTATAGGTTTTTTTGATTCAGGAATAGGTGGAATTACAATTTGGGAATCCGTAAATAGATTATTGCCAAATGAGAATACAATTTACTTAGCTGACTCCAATAATTCACCATATGGAACAAAATCTTATGATGAATTAATAAATATATCCAAAGAAAATGTTGATTTTTTAATCAAAAAAAAATGTAAACTTATTGTTGTCGCATGTAATACAGCCACAACTAATTCAATAAATTTTTTGAGAGAAAGCTATGATTTACCTTTTATTGGAATTGAACCAGCTATAAAGCCTGCAGCATTAAATACAAAAACAGGTAAAATTGGAGTCTTAGCAACAAAAGGTACTCTCGGAAGTAGTTTATTTGAAAAAACATCCAATATTCATGGTAATAAAGTTGAGATTATTGAACAACATGGAATAGGATTGGTTGAATTAATTGAAAAAGGAATATACTCTGGCTCTAAAATTGATTCTTTATTAAAAGAGTATCTTAACCCAATGATAGAAAATGATATTGATAAGTTAGTTTTAGGATGTACCCATTACCCTTTAATTAAAGATTCAATCAAAAACATTATTAATGAGTCTATTGAAATTATTGAGTGCAGTGAAGCAGTAGCTCTTCAAACCGAAAGAATTTTAATAAAATCCAATTTGATAAATTCTGGTGCTGAAAAATCAGAAAAATTATTTTATACAAATGGAGATAAAAATGTCTTGAATAGTTTATTAAATAATAAATTTGAAATTTTAATGGTTTAGTTATGAATTATAAATTGGAAATTTTACAATCTGAAGACAAGAATGTTCTTGTACTATCATCTGAAAATGTCATACACGAGAAAAGAGTAGAGTTAGATGAAAATTCTGATTTAAATCAATTCCCATTAATAAAACAATTATTTTTTCTTCCCTTCATTAAATCTGTTACACTAGATAAACATCTACTAATTATTGAAAAGCTTGATTTTTTAAATTGGGAGGAGGTTCAAGATGATGTTATAGAACAGATTGAAAATTATTTAAATAAGGGAGGAGTGATTTATTCAGGTAATATGAATGCTATTACAATCTATGCAGAAAGTACTCCGAATCCCTCAGTTATGAAATTTGTATGCAATAAAAGATTGGTTAATATTTCTCACGAGTTTAAAAAAATAGACGAAACCGAGCACTGTAATATTGCAAAAGCATTATTTCATCATGATTTTATTAGTGAAGTTTATATTGATCTTAATTTTATATCAATTACTATCAAAAAAGATTATAGCTGGGAAAATCATACAATGGAGATAAGAGAATTTATTCTTTCCTTTATTAAAGATGGTAATGAATTAATTGATTCTAAAGTCGATAAAGCTAAGTCCACTAATAAAGCTGTAGAAATAAAAAATCTTGACGAAATTTCTTTAAAAATTTCAGAATTAATTGAAACTCAAATTAAACCTGCTGTAGCCTCTGATGGTGGAAATATTCTTTTTCAATCTTATGATAAAAACACTCAAGAAGTGAATGTTATTTTACAAGGAGCTTGTAGTGGTTGTCCATCATCAACAATCACCCTAAAAAGTGGAATTGAAACCATGCTTAAAAATGAGTTACCAGGAAAAATTTCGAATGTAATAGCAATTAATGGCTAAACATTATTCGTTTTAAATTCTTTTAAATATTTAGGTTCACAATAAGCAATATCCTCAAAATCGTTTAACTCAAATTTTTTGTATGCTATATCGCCCATATTTGAAGCTGAAGGCTTTTGAATATTTATATTCCAATTAAAGTTATTGTTGAAATCAATTATTTCCTTACACTTCTGTTGGCCATTTCCCACAATTAATACTTTATTAGTTTTTGAATAATTCATATATGATTTTGAGTTAATAATTTCGGGTAATTCTTCTCTTAAAACCTTTTTATCTTTATCAAAAATACATGAATAAACTTCATCTCTTCTAGCGTCAATTGTTGAAATTATTACTCCTTCAAATTGAATATTAGAAACCATATTTTCAAGAGATGAAACAGAAATTAAAGGAATATCTAAAGCATAGCATATTCCTTTAGCAGCTGATAGACCTATTCTAAGTCCTGTGTAAGAACCAGGCCCAATTCCAACAGCAATAGCATCTAAATCTTTAAATGAAATATTATTCTTTTCCATTAATTCAGAGATAAATGAATGTAGTTTTTGAGAATGAGAATAGTTTGGAGAATCTTTCTCCAAGCAATCAATTAACTTATTATTATTTGATAAAGAAACTGAGCAGTTCGTGCTTGATGTCTCAATATTTAAAATAATTGGCATTTAATTTATTTTAATTGGTACTCCAAAATAAAACTCTAACACCTTAAGCTTAAAAATTAAATCAAACTTACTTCTAATTAAATCTGACTGAGCTGATTCAAATCTTTGTTTAACCTGACTATACTCATAAGGATTCATAGCTCCCAAATTAAATTTTTCTTGAGCATACTCAAAGGATAATTTTCTTGATTCAAGTGATTTTTGTGAAGCTTGATAAGCTTTTAAGGATCCGCTTGCATCATTGTATGCTTGATTAATTGTGTTTTCTAAATCTAACTTTCTTTGAAAGAGAAAATTCTCACTTCTTTTAACATTTACTTTACTCCTGTTAACATTTGATCTAGTAGAAAACCCATTGAGAACAGGAATAGATAAACTTAATCCATAATTTTGACCTTTGTTTGTATCAAACTGATCAGCAAATGATTTTGGAGGAACAATTTTAGTCCCTTGAACCGGTGCAAGAACACGTTGGTTGGTATTTTCTACAATACCAATTGGAACATAATTCAATTCGCCTGTTCCCATTAATCTATCACTATATGCGATTCTAGTGCTTAAAGAATAAAATGCAGATAATCTTGGTTGAAGAAAACTTTTATTAAGCTCCAATGATTTTTTGGCAATTTCAAGGTTTGTTTCAGCAATTTTAATTTCATTCTTATTTTCAACTGCATAGGCAAAAATTTCTTTTGGAGATTTGTCTAATATATTAGAAATGTCAAGCTGGTATTCATTATCAACAATATCAAAAGTTTCATAATCTTCAATTAGTAAAAGTTGAGCAAGTGATATTTTTGCAAGCTTTAGACTATTTTCAGCATCAATTACTGATTTTTCTACACTTGTTAAGTTAGCTTCAAACTCAAATAAGTCACCTCTAGGTATTACACCATTTTTAACAAGTTCATTTGCTCTTTCAACTTCATTTTTTGAAATTTCTAACTGTAATTTTTGAACTTTTAAAATTTCTTTATTAAATAGAATTTGTAAAAAAGAATTGGCAACTAAAAGTGAAATGTTTTCTTTCATATCAGCTAACTGATATTGATTAGCAAGGATAGAAAGATTTGCTAAATGCAATTGCTTTATATTCTTTAATCCATTCAAAATATCAATATTCATACTAAGATTCATTGAACTAAATTGTGTTGTCACATTTTCTAACAAACCAGTTGTAATATTTTGATTTAATCCTACATTCCATGAATGAGAACTTCCAATATTTAGATTTGGTAAAAAATTTCCAACAGCTGTTTTTTTCGAAATCTCAGAATCCATGTAATCCAACTCTGCCTGTTTAATAGAAATATTTTCGTTAAGTGCTCTATTTACACATTCCTCTAAAGTCCATAAGTCTTGAGATTGAGACTTAAATGAAAAGACAAGGATTAGTATTAAAATAATTTTTTTCATAGTTATATATTAATCAAGTCTTGCGCCTTCATCACCATCTGTATTTCTTTTTAATGGTTCAGTTTTATTCCAAACTTTAATATTATCATTTTCAGTTACTCCACTTAAAATTTCAGCATATACTCCATCTGAGACACCAATTTCAATTTCTCTTCTCTCAAATTTTTGATCACCAATTTCAACTTCAACAAATGGTTTTTTTGATTTATTATCATATTGTATTAAGGCTTCATTTATTGCTAAAACATTTTCTTTTACATCAGTAATTATGGATGCATTTGCACTATATCCTGCTCTAACTATGAATTCATCATCCAAATAAACTTCACCTTCAATTTTAAATTGAATGGCTCCAGCAACATCAGCCCCTTTTGGGGATATCAATGTTAGCTTGGCATCATATTCCTTACCCTCTATAGCTCCTAATGAAATTTTTAATGGTAATCCAACAGAAAGTTTACCAACCTCTCCCTCATCAACCATTCCTTCAAAAATCATTTTGCTTAAATCAGCAACTGTTGAGATAGTTGTGCCTGGGTTAAATGTATTTGCTTCAATTACTTGATCTCCCTCTTTAATTGGAACAACTAATACAGTTCCTTTTACAGTAGATCTAACTATAGTATTTGTTGCAGCTGAACCACCAATTGAGCCTAATTTAATAATCTGTAAATCTGACATCGCATTATCTAGATTTTGTGCATCTTGATTATATCTTAACTCAATACTATTGAACTCTTGTTCTGAAATAACACCTTTATCAAATAATTTTTTATTTCTATCAAATTCCTTCTTTGAATTGTTTAAAATTATTCTTGATGTTTTAACTCTACCCTCAGCACTATTCAACGCTTGCTCATTTGGAACAACTTTAATTTTTGCTAACAAGTCACCTTCATTAACTTCCTCACCCTCCTCAACATAAATTTCATCAATTATTCCGCTAATCTGTGGAACAATATTAACCTCATCTTCAGGAATAACACTACCCGTTGCAACAATTTTTTCTTCAATTGTCTCATAGCTTAGTTTTTCAGTTTCATAAGTAATTGCAGATCTACTATTTGTTTTTATGTAATAGGCCATTGAAAACATGAATCCTAAAACTAAAACTGCAATTCCGATGTATTTTAAATATTTCATATTATTAATTATTATTTTATTTATTCTTCTCTTAATGCTTCTATGGGTCTAACTTTAACTGCTATTTGAGCAGGTATTAAACCTATTAAAGTGCCAAGAACTATCATCATAGATAAGGCACCAAAAATATATTCAAGTGGTACGGTAGGGTTTGAATATGGAAAATCAGTTAAATCTTGAGTTGCCATATTAATGGCAAATAAAATTAATGTTCCTAATATAATTCCAATTATTCCAGCAAGAACCGTTAAAAATACAGACTCAATTAAAATTTGTGTCCTTACTTGACTAGGTCTAGCGCCCAAAGCTCTTCTAATACCAATTTCTTTTGTTCTTTCTTTTACTGAAATTAGTAATATGTTACCGATACCTATCACACCTGCTAGAATTGTTGCTATTCCAACAACTAAAGAAAGGAATGTTAGTCCATCCGCAAATTTCAATGTTTTTTTAAATACCTCTCCTAAATTAAATCCCCCAAGTGCTTGATCATCTTTAGGATCGATTTTATGAATATCTTTAAGAACAAGCTTAACCTCTTTTTCAACCTCAACAACATCAGTATCTTGAAATGCAGACATCATAAAAAATCCTACATATTTTCCTGTATTAAATAAGTCTTTATATGTAGCAAACGGTATATATATATCTCCATCGTCACCAAAACCACCACCCTGTCTAAATTGATGAACTCCAATGACTTTAAATGAAACATTATTAATATTGATATATTTTCCAATTGGATTCTCATCCTCTTCAAACAATTCAAGTAAAGTTCTTTCTCCAATAACAGCTACTCTTCTTTTTTGATCCATATCGGCTTGATTAATAAATCTTCCACCATCAAAAACCTTTGTTACGGCAATTTTAATATACTCCGGATAATCACCATAAACTGCATATGTGCCAGTTTTAGCACCTCTTACTACATTTCCACCTGCTGATCCAAATACTCCAGCTACATTTCTTGGAGCTATATACTCAATCGATGGAACTTTCTTTTTAATTATATCAACATCATTTGTTGTTAATCTAATCTGTCTTCTTGCTTTATATCCTCCATATGGAAGAGATGTCTGCTGAGCCCAAATAAATAAGCTGTTGGATGAAATTGATGCAAATGCTTTTTCAAATCCATTATCCAATCCCTTAGAAGCACCTGCAAGAGTAATATAAATGAAAATTCCCCAAAGAACACCAATCATGGTAATAATAGTTCTAGTTCTATTTTTTTGAATAGAACCAAAAATTTCTTGCCAAGTATCTTTTTGAAATAGTGTATTCATTTTATTTATCGTTCAAAGCTTCAATGGGTTTTATTTTTGCTGCTCTTCTCGCTGGAATAAACCCTGCAATTCCACCAAAAACTATTAGCATAAATGTTGCAAATATTCCTGTATTTAAGTCTACATATGGATCAAGAATATAGAAGTCCTCTTCTAATGCATTACCCAATGATGATAAAAACAGTACCCCTATAAACAGTCCTATATAACCTGAAATTGTTGTTATAAATATGGATTCTTGTAAAACCATCCACACAATAGATTTTGGTGTAGCACCAATTGCTTTTCGAATTCCTAATTCTTTAGTTCTTTCCCTTACTACATAAACCATAATATTAGAAATTCCAATAACTCCTGCGAGCAATGTTCCCAAACCAACAAATGTTATTATCATCTTTAATGCACTTGAAAAATCCTCATTCTCTTTAAGATCACTTGAAGCACTTCTAATAAACACACCTCTTGGATCAGTAGGATCAATTTTTTTTCTGTTTTTAATATATCTTTTAATTTGCTTTTCAAACTCTACAGCTCCATCAAATCCGATTTCAGGTTTATATGTAATTATTATTTGTCCAACATTATCCGTTCCTCTCTGAATAGACTGAATGGTGGTATATGGAGCATATATAATTCTCTCTTCATTATCACCATCATCATCTTGATATACGCCTATTACTTTCCATGTTCTTCCTCCTCCATTGATAAATTTTCCAATCGGATCTTCGTCACCAAATAAGTCCTGCTTTACCAAACGACCAATTACAACGTAACGCTCTTTATTTATAACATCTGCATCATTAAGATATCTGCCTTGCATCATGATTGTCATTTCATTTTTTTGGTGTGATGGGCCAACACCTCTAACAGAAAAATTATTAGATTTTAATTTGTAAGAAATATTACTTCCTGTTAAACTAATTCTAGGCGTCATTCCTTCAATAAAAAAATTGAACTTTTCAGCTATATCAGCATAATCATCATTATCAAATTCAATACGCCTATTGGACTCAAAACCAGCATATGGCTTAGAAGTTCTACCAGGATTTATCCATATCGTATTTAACTGCTCCTGCTTAAAAAATTTTTCAAATGTATTTTCAAGACCATTACCCAATCCGTAAAGGACAACAAAAATTAATATACCTAATGCTACGGTTACACCAGCTAAAGAAGTTCTTAACTTATTTTTACTTATTGTATCAAATATTTCTAACCAACGATCTCTGTTAAACATTATAATGCTTTCTTTTGTCTAATTTTTTTATCTTCTACAATTACACCATCTTTAAGCTTTACGATTCTGCTACACATTTCTGCAATATCCTGTTCGTGTGTGACAACTAAAATGGTTTTTCCAGCTTTATTAATTTTTTGAATCAAATCCATTACTTCCTTTGATGTTTTTGAATCTAAGGCCCCAGTTGGCTCATCGGCAAGTAATACTTTAGGTTCGCCAACCATTGCTCTTGCAATTGCGACTCTTTGTTTCTGACCTCCTGAAAGTTCAGTTGGTAAATGAGTAGCCCATTCCTTTAATCCAACATCATCTAAATATTTTAGTGCTTTTTCTTCTCTTTCTTTTCTTGAGACTCCTTGATAATAAAGCGGTAGAACAACATTTTCCAATGCATTTTTATAATTAATTAAATTGAATGATTGAAAAACAAAACCGAGAAACTTATTTCTGTATTTTGCTGCTTTTGTTTCATCCATTTTTTTAATCAAAACTTCACCAAGTTCATATGATCCCTCATCATAATTATCAAGCATTCCTACAATATTTAATAAAGTTGATTTTCCAGAACCAGACGAGCCCATAATAGCAACTAGTTCACCTTCTTTTACTTCAAAATCAATACCTTTTAGTACATGCAAAGAATTCTTACCCATTTGATAAGACTTATGTAAATTTTTAATTTTAATCATATTAATCTATTTCAATAGTTATAGATAGAAAGTCGTAACGATCATCAATGTATTCTACTATTTCTTCAATATTGTTATCCAGTTTTTCATTGATACCAAGCGTAATGCCATTAAATATTGTCACTAAAAAAAGAACAATTGCTGTTGATATAACAAGTGTCTTATTTATGCTTCTTTCTGTTAAAAGCTTTATTATTCCAAAAGTCAATAAAGTAATAAAAGCTATAATTTCAATGTAGATCATGGTAACACTAAGTGGCTTTAAATCAATAAGTAATAATTGAATCATATTTAACAACTCATCATTACTAGAATACAATCCAAAGTATACTATTGATAAACCGACCAAAGCAATAGCTGCCAGAGAAACTAAATAAAAAAGGATAATCATTAAAATTACTTTGGGCACTTGACCAAGAAATGGAAGAAGTTTGTCAAAAAACTGTCCAATCAATTTAAAAGGAAAAAACAAAAAAGATGAATCTATCTTTAATCCAATAACCTTGGGTTTTTCTTCATTACTTTTTTTCTCGTTATCATCATAAAATTTCTTTACGTTATCTAAATCCATCTTGTATCCAGACATATCCATCTTTTGTTTGACAGTTTTAGCACTTCTACTAAAAATCCATAAAATTAAATATAGTATTAATCCCCAACCACCAATAAAAATCATTGCTAAAAACAATATTCTAACATATAACACATCAATTGAAAGGTAATTAGCAACCCCTTTACAAACTCCTGCTATTATTTTTTCATCTGAATCTCTGTAGAACTTTTTTCTATTAAATGACTCATTCATAGAGCTCTTAGGCATAGCTATCCAACAAACTAAATAAAAGAATATTCCAAATCCTCCAGCAAAAACCAAAGAAACAAGTAGTATTCTTGTAATAAGAGGATCAATTTTAAAATATTCAGCTAATCCAGATGCGACTCCAGCAATAATTCTATCGTTATTATTTCTTTTAAGTTTATATTTAGTTGCTTGGTCAAAATCTTCACTTGAATCAATATCAAAATCTTGAGGTTTACCCATTATTTCAATAATCTTAGAAACATGAGAATTGGTAACAACTTCATTTGAATTACTAAGTATTGAAAGTAGATTTTCAGAAATTCTCTGTTCAAAATCAACCATAATTTCGTCCTTATCATCATAAGTTTTAAAATATGAGCTAACAGATTCTAAATATTTAGACATTACTGAATATGCATCATCTTCAATATTGAAAACCTTTCCAGAGATATTAGCAGTTACTGTTTTTTTCATTTACTGGATTTAATTAGTTTTTCAATTGAAGAATTAACTTCTTTGTATGATGCAACTAGTTCATTTAGGTATGTTTTGCCTTTTTTGGTAAGAAAAAAATATTTTCTTGGTGGACCTTGCTTAGATTCTATCCACTCATTGTCAACATACCCTTTATTTTTTAATCTACTTAATAAAGGATAAACAGTCCCTTCAACTACAATGATTTTTGAATTATTAAGTCTTTCAATTATCTCAGAAGTGTATAACTTATCCTTTAAAAGAACTTGAAGAATACAAAACTCTAGTAAGCCTTTTCTTAGCTGTATTTTAAAGTTTTCACTACTCATTGAATTTCTTCCTCTTTCTTCTCGATTTTGATTGTTATTACATCATTATCTTCATCAGTGGTAATTACCCATTCTCCTTCTAATCCATCAACATTTTCACCATCAATATGTAAATCAATTGTCTGATCAACAGTGATATTTGGTTTTACATCAACACAAGAAGTCAATGTAAAAAGGGTAAATAATAATATTAGTTTTTTCATAATTTAATTTTTAAAATTCTTTTAAAAGTTCTTATTTCACATCTATAGAATCTACAGATCTTATTCCAAATTTTTTTCATGAAGATTCGTTGAGATTATCAAAAAATTTAGCATAAGTAGTATATATATAAGGGCTTAGAAATATAAAGCCAATAAATAGAGTTAATACCGATAATATAATCCAACCAATAAAACTTAATTCCAAAAGAAAAAGTTTGAGCTTTTTGTTTTTCATCAATCTCCAACTTTCTTTAAAAGCATCAAGTCCTGAAATATTTTCATCATTTGCAATAGTGAAAAACGTCTGAGAAATTCCCAGACCTATATATGTAATTGGAAGAAGAACAATTAAAACAAAACCTAATATGATTACAAACCAGTTTAAATCAGCTGAAGCCATTGCCATGGTGTCGGGTTCATAAAGTGGTAAATCTGATTGAAAATTAAATCCTCCAAATGGATTTGTTATGTCTGACCAATAACTTATTGTATCAACTATTTTTTCTATAGATTCTTTTCCAATTATTAAAAAGATCCATATTACAATGGATATCATTATAGTTGGAAATATTATAGCTATTATTAAAAGAAACGCTACAAGTGCTGCCAAAAACTGATTTCTGTTTTTAAAAGCAACAAATAAATCTTCAATTTCAACATGATCTCCACGAGAAACTTTTAAAAAGAAAAAATATAATCCAACAACAAAGGGGCCGGTTAGAATAAATCCAGCAATAGCTCCAATGAAAGGAATTAAACCAATTGCTTGAGTGATAATTATATAAATTAGAAATCCTCCAATCGATATACCCCACTTATCTTTACCTAATGCTTCTAAAGCATCACTTTTTAATTGAATATTGGATTTCATTTTTAGTCAGCTTTTCTTTTAATAATTATTCCAGTACAAAGTGAGAACATTAAACTAAAGAATAATGTCATTAATAGTATAGCTGGATAAGTTACCCATAACCAAGGTAGAGCACTTTCAATATATTGTTGTTCTGTAAATTGAGATGTTATCTCTGGATTTGAGGATGCCATTTCAGCATACTGAATCTGCATCATTTTTAAATTGGTATCAGGGTCTGCAAAATTTGTAAGAACAAACCAATATGCAAGACTAATAATAGCTAATATTAATCCTATTCCAACTCCTATTTTAAGACATTGATTATATGTAACAAAACCTCCGTTTTCTTTTCTATAGGCTAATTGTCCAAGGACAATACCAGCGATCAAGATAACTGCTCCAAATATTTGAGAAACAATATCATTCTCCAGATGAGTTCCCATAGAGAATTGAACAACTCCCCATGCAACACTAACTAAACCTGTGTATAGTCCGTATTGATAAATGATTTTTTTTGAACTTATGTTTTCCATAATTAATTATTTTATAATACATGGTACTTTGCAATACCAAGTAGCAAACTTAAAAAAAAATATTAAGTTTTTTTAAAAAATTTAAAATAAATTAAAACCCCTATTAAAGCCACTAAAATATATGGGATAGCCATCAAATAAACTATTCCATCATTTAGACTTTCAGCAACTTTTTCATCAGCTCCAGATTCCAGAACAGCCTTACACATAGAACATTGAAAAAAATTAATTATCATACGTAATATGGTGAAATCATTAGATACACAATAACTCCAGTTACAGCTACATAAAGCCAAACAGGAAATGTAATCTTTGATATTTTTTTATGTGAAATAAACTCTGATGAAATTGCTCTTGTATAGCTTGTTAAAACAAGAGGAATTACAATAATTGATAATAAAATATGAGAAATCAATATGAAATAATATACATATTTAATTGCCCCCTCTCCACCAAAAGGAGTTGGATCACTTGTCATGTGATAAGCTATATACATAACCAAAAACATTAGAGATAAACCAATACAAATTTTCATAAGTAATTCATGAATTTTTCTATTGCCATTTTTTATAAAGTATAATGCAGCAATTAACAAAACAGCAGTCAAAGCATTAATACTAGCATAAATTGGAGGAAGAAAACTTAAAGGTTCAACATTTGGTATTCTTACAGTAAATAAAATAGCAACTACAACTGGAACTAAAATAGATACTGCAGTCACTAACGGTTTATATTTCTTAGATTCAGCCATTTTTTAATAGTTTTAAAATATCTTCTTTAATCATATCTATCCCTTGTTCCTTTTCTCCAGGAGAATCAATCCCTAAATAATAAACAATAGGGTTTCCATTTGAATCTCTTCTTGAGCGAATATAACCGTTCTTATCAATTAGAGCAAAAAAACCTTGATGCTCAAAACCACCAGCAACAGCTGGATTTACTCCTGCAAAAATATTGAACCCACTATTAGATAACTCATATACATCATCTATTTTCCCTGTTAAAAAATGCCAATTCTGGGATTTTACATTTAACCTTTCTGAATATTCTTTCAAAACTTTAGGCGTGTCTGTTATTGGATCAATAGTAAATGACGCAATACCAAAATCATCACGATCAGCAAACTCTTCATCAAGAATTTTCATGTTTTGATTCATTTCAATACAAATTGATGGACAAGACGTAAAGAAGAATTCAGCAACATAAACTTTACCTAAAAAATCTTCATTTGATATAAATCGGTTGTCTTGATTAGTAAAAATAAATTCAGGTACTTTTCGAGATTCACCGTTTAATTTAATAAATGAAAGTTTCGAAGATTGACTTATTTCTTCTGTTCGATTTGAATCAACTACTCTACTTGATTCTACTCTATTTTTAATTTTTGGAACAAACCAAATTGCAAAAATTACAATTATAACTAAAAGCCCTATATATTTTTTATTCTTCAAGATTATTGTTCTTTAAAAATATTATTCTTTTTTAATGCCAACCTGTATTCTGCTAATATAATTTTTACATCATCAAGCATGTTGTTATTTATATCGGCAACAGATCTTGAATCATAACCAAATTTTATGCCATCTGAATCATCTCTTCCCCTTAGAGATGAAAATTTATCAATTATATAAGCATATGGAGAACTCAAATTTTCATCTAATTCAAGATTTGTATTTAAGCTTGAAAACAACTCATTAATCTTATTCTTGTCAAGATGAATAAAGCTCCAATTTTTCATATCAGTATTAGTTCCTGAAGATAATTTTTCTTTCAATAATTTAGATTTATTTTCATTGCCTAACGGCGAAATTGATATAAACTGAAAATCTTTAAACTGATAAAATCTCTTATATATTTTTTGATTAAGATTAAGAGCATCTCCTTCTCTGTTTTCAATGTCATTGCCTAAAAAAAGCAATATTGAAATCTTATTATTAAAGTCTTTTTTAGTAATTAACTCTAACTCTTCTATATTTTCAGTTAATACAGGAAGTTTAGCAAAATTATTAATGCCGGAGGCAAAAAACAAGTAAGCAACCAATGGTAGTACAAATAGTACAATAAGAACTAAGTACTTTTTCAAAAAATTTAAATATTAAAAATCCCAGCTAACAAAGCCTTCGTACATAACATCATAAATATAATTTCCCTCAACTAAAAGAATAAATGCTAAATATGCAATAAGAAAAATAAGGGTTATAACAACAGAAGCTTGAAGACCAAAGGTTTCATCTCTCATGTGCATAAAATCCCATGTTATGTAATATGCTTTGATAATTGTCATTATGATGAACATCCAATTAATTAATTTTAATCCTAAATATTGTTTAGACATACAGACAAGAACAGGTAAT
>JAYNRW010000001.1:18505-28237 GCA_038114965.1 Flavobacteriaceae bacterium
GCTTTGATGATTGTCAATATGACAAAAATCCAATTTATAAGCTTCATGCTTAAAAATGTCGTCATAAGAATTTCAGGCTTAACAATTCCAAGTGCAACTTCAATCGTAGTAACAATTGAAAGAAAAATCAGAACCCCCCAAATCTTCTGAACATTAGATTTAAACTTAATTAAACCTCTAAAAATTTCTAGCTTGTGCGCGTGTTGTCCCATAAAATTATACTAAATAGAAAAATGTAAATACAAATACCCAAACCAAATCAACAAAGTGCCAATAAAGCCCAACTTTCTCAACCATTTCATAATGTCCTCTTCTTTCGTACGTACCAAGAATAACATTAAGGAAGATAATTACATTAATAACTACACCTGAGAATACGTGAAATCCATGAAAACCAGTTATAAAAAAGAAGAAGTCAGCAAACAGTCTGTTTCCATATTCATTTCTGATTAGATTAGCACCTTCTACAACATATACAGCTTGTGAAACTTTTTCAATTGATTCTTCCCTTGAAAGAATTATTTTCTTTCCCTTTTCATCAATCTTTTCAGATCTAACTACAATATTAGGATTAGCAAAAAATCCTTGTGATACTTCCTCAAGCGTAAATGTAGGTAATGAGGATTCATCTCTAAACCATAAACCTGTACTTCTTTGATGTTGTTCTCTTTCCTGCGGAATTACCACAGCAAAGTCTTTTATTGCTAACCTTTTATTGTCATTTTCACTATCAATAAACTGTATGATTTGTCCTCCCTTTGTTTCTAAAGCACCGTACTCACCTCTAATAAAATTTGCCCATTCCCATGCTTGTGATCCAACAAATACAGCTCCACCAACTATGGTTAAAAGCATATAAAAGGCAACTCTATTCTTGTTATTATTATGCCCGGCGTCAACTGCAAGAACCATAGTTACGGAAGAAAAAATAAGGATAAAAGTCATCAGGGCCACATAATACATTGGCGCATCAACTCCATGTAAAAATGGAAAGTGAGTAAACACTTCATCGGCAATTGGCCATGAATCAATATGTTTAAATCTTGCAAATCCGTATGAAACAAGAAAACCAGAAAAAGTTAAGGCATCAGAAACGATGAAAAACCACATCATTAATTTACCGTAGCTTGCTTTTAGGGGTTTTCCTCCTCCATCCCAATCATTTTGAACTTCTGCAGAGGAAATAGTTGAACTCATTTAGTCAAAAAATTTTTGACAAAGTTAATGAATTTTTATCCAAAGAAATAGAAAAATAAGAACAAATAAAGCCAAAGTAAATCAAGAAAATGCCAGAAAGTTACACCTAGTGAAAAACCAAGGTTAGAATCTTGATACTTATTATTGTAAGTTTTATAAATTAAAACTGATAAAACAATTAATCCTGCAATTAAATGAAGTATATGAACAAAAGCTAAAACATAAATAAAAGAAGTTGTCACATTACTTTGAGCACCCGCAAAGTAATAACCTTGATTTATAAAATCATTAAAGCCATTAAATTGAAAAAACAGAAATGCTATGCCTAAGGCGAAAGTCGCCCACAAAAAATTCAATGATTTAGATTTACCGTTTTGTTTATTTAAAAATAACTTTGCACAATGTATAGTAACACTACTAATTACCAATAAAATAGTACTGTATGTAAAAGAAATCGGTAGTGTAAAATCAACCAACCAATCAGGCCTTCCTTTACTAACTACATAAGCGCTAGTAAGACCACCAAAAGTCATTGTAATACTCAAAAGAGCAAACAATAACATCATCTTTTTTGCTTTAGCTTCTTTCTTTTTTAAAGTTAATTCACTCATAAAAATTTATCAATTATATATACTATTTGAATTAATGTCAAATAAAAAACACTACCATAAAATAATTTTTTAGCAGAGTTTATATCCATTTTATTATAAAGATTGATTCCTAGAATCAAAATAATTATTCCAAATATAAATACTACAATAGCCGAGCCAAAATTTATATATAAATCACCAGTTAATCCAGTTACGGGAAATATTGAAACTATCATCATCCATATTATATATAAAATGATTTGCAGAGCGGTAGTTTTATCTCTATTACCAGTTGGCAACATATTGAAACCAGCTTTTTTATAATCATCATCTAACATCCAGCCAAGGGCCCAAAAATGAGGAAACTGCCAAAAAAATTGTATCATAAATAAAGTCCCAGGTTCGATGCCAAATTTATCAGTTGCAGCAACCCAACCTAACATAAAGGGAATAGCTCCTGGAATTGCACCAACAAAAACTGACAATGGTGTAATAGGTTTTAAGGGTGTATAAATACATGTGTATAAAAAAACAGAAACTGCAGCAAAGAAGGCTGTTTTATAATTTATCATGTAAAGCATAAATAAGCCAACAAGTGTTAAAAGGACTGAAATCCAAAATGCTTTTTGAGTAGTAATTTGTTTTGTTGGAAGAGGTCTTGATTTAGTTCTTTCCATCAAAATATCTTTATCCTTCTCAATTATCTGATTGAAAGAATTAGAGGCTCCAACAATGCAATAACCTCCTAAAACTAAGTACAAAAGATCTATAGGAACAATTTGATCTACAGCAAGTAAATATCCTGCAACAGATGAAAAAACAACACTTAAAGCTAATCTAGCTTTGGTTAAAGAAAAGAAAATAGCAGAATTAGTCAACTAAATAATTTAATGGAATGCAAATGTAACTTACAATGATACAGTTTACAAATATGTAAGAAAAATTTTACTGTAGTTTAAATGTAATAGGAATACTAAACGGCACTCTTACTGGTCTACCTCTTTGTTTACCTGGTGTCATTCGAGGAAGTTTGCTAATAATCCTATTAGCTTCTTTCTCAAGATTTTTATCAGGACCTCTAGTTCTAATTCCTGAAATAGACCCATCTTTTTGGATTGTAAATTGTACAAATACTCTACCTTGAATACCCATTTCTTGAGCAATTTCAGGATATCTAAAGTTTTTATTAATATGTTTTTGAATTTCTTTTTGAAAACAATCTCTTCTTTGTGACTTAGGAACTCTTTCACATCCAGGATAAAGAGGAACATCTTCAATTATTGCAAAAGGAACATCTAAATCTAAATCCTCTTCTACAACTTCAACTTCCTCAACGATTTCTTCTTGATCAGTTTCAGTTGATTCAATTATAGTTTCTTCGATCTCTTCCTCATCTTCAACAACTTCAATAATTTCAGGTGCTGGAGGTGGAGGTGGAGGTGGAGGAGTTTTAATTTGTTCAGTAATTGGAATTTCCTCATCGTCATCGGCATCAACATCTAGAGCAATGTAACCATATCCGTCATCATCCCAGTTTTTATACTCAATTGCTCTCCAAGAAATAAATAATACTAAAAAAAGTCCTATAGCAAAATAGAAAGAACTCTTATTATTTAAATCAGCTTGTGGATTCTTTTTAGAAGTCATGGTCAGCTAAAGTAATTTTTTTTTTAAAAAAAGCAAAATAATTGCACCAATAATAGCCCCTGTTGAATTTGCGATAAAATCTCCCCAGTCAAAATATCTTCCAAACGGCAAAATATGTTGTAAAAATTCTAAAAACAATCCAAATAAAATTGATATTGACAATAGCAACTTAAGACTAAACCTTGATTTAAATAAAGACAAGCCCCATAACATTATAAAAGTTAAGTAAAGGATAAGATGTATTAGCTTATCCATCTCAAAAAGCTTAAATCTTGGAATAGTTTCGGGAATTGGAATTAATGATAAAATAACAATTAACAGAGTATATAAAATTGCTAATAACTTAAAGTTTATTTTATCCAGTAATTTCAGAATATGATTTTGAGTCTAATAATTGTTCTAGTTCATTTACATCAGACACTTCAACTTTAATAATCCATCCATCACCATATGGTGAATCATTGACTAATTCAGGATTGTCATTCAGTGCTTCATTAAATTCAATTATTTTTCCTGACATAGGTAAAAATAAATCAGAAACAGTTTTTACAGCTTCAACTGTACCAAACACTTCGTCTTTTGAAAGTGTTTCGTCTAAAGTATCAACTTCAACATAAACAATATCACCTAATTCACCTTGCGCAAAATCAGTTATACCAACAGTTGCAACGTCACCATCAATCTTAATCCATTCATGATCTTTGGTGTATTTTAAATCTTCCTTTATTTCCATTTTTCTAATTTAATCTAACTTAATTAATTTCCAAAATTATATCTCAAAGTAAATCCAGATCTTATATTCGTTTGTGGAAAAGCTGAAGAAATTTCATATTTAGAAAACATATGATCATAGAAAAATATAGCTGAAAAATTTCTAGTTAGAGCATAATCAGCAGTGAGCTTTGCAGAAATTAGAGTTTGGCCAGCGGAAACTTTATTGTCCTGAATATTTAAATTTCTAATAACTGTCATATTTTTCCTAACACTAAAATCAAGTTTTGTGTTCAAATCTCCAACAAATGAATTAGAGTTAGGTGCTAGAGATGAATTTATCCTTACATTTCTAGCTCTATAACCCAACCCAATAACATATTCATTTCCCCATGATTCAGTAATAAAATTATTTGCAAGACTTAAAGAAACTGCTCTGTCCTTAATGACATCTAAGATTAGTCTCAATGAATTTTTAAATTCAATATCAACTTCGATTAAGGGGTTAAACTGTTCTACTAAATTAATATTTGAGTATAGTTTTTCACTCATGTAATTTCCAGAATTATCAAAGGAATTTGGATTATAATTTAAGTTAGACCTAAAATTATTTATTGTAAAACTAGATCTATATCCATGTCCAATTGATAGCCTAGAGATAAAATTTTCAAATAATTTACTTAAACCATCATATTGTAAAGACCAATTTAATTTTGGACTTTTTGATATTGGATTTAAACTAATATCGTTTGGGTTTTTACCCAAATAGGCTGATAGGAATGAATTTATTAAAACTTCTTGACTGTTTTTTGAAAAACCAATTGGAAAACCCTCGGAATCAAGATTAATATCATTTAAATTTTTTTGAGAAATGAGTCTTTGTGCAACTATTAATCTATTATTCTTCATTTTCTCAAATGAGTTAGAAAAGTTTTTATCTCTACGACTAAAAGATGTCTTTAACATGTTGGTAGAGATTGAAAAGTTTCCGTAATAATTTGGGTTTAATGCAGAATATGTATTATTTCTAACAGAAAAATTTTCTGAAAAATTATTTGAATAACGTCTATTTGCATTCAAGTCAATTCTAATTGAATTAAACAGCTCCAATTCACCACTAAAATCAAAATCAGAATTAAATATTTGCTGAAATGGCTGATTAAAATTTGGAAAATCTGTCAACCATCCGTTTTTGGCAGCTTCATATCTAATATCTGACTGATTACCAAAAACAAATCCTATTGATGGTCTTGCTGTTCCTAAAAACCCAATTGATGGAATGTATCCTGGTAAGACTTTTCCTGAATTTTCAGAATAATTAAACCTAACTCTTTTTAAACTTTTAATTAAATCTGGAATAATAGATTCATTTTTATTGAGCCATGGAATTGTTCTGTAAATTTTATCAAAATTTAAACTAAGAGAAAAATTCTGAGTATTTGCATTTTGTATTGTGTTAACCCTGCCTAACACTTCACCTGTTTCAGAACTAATATTGTTAAGCATATCGGAGCCTCTTTGCCAATTAAAATCTCCACTGTAATTATAAGATCCGTCAATAAAATTTAAAAAAGGAATTAAATTAAAAGGAAGACTATAGTTAATACTAAAATTTTGATTAAAATAATCAGGATCTCCAATGTTAAAGAAATTATCAAATATGCCCATATCACTGCTATTTAAATCAGACTGCTTTCCGTCTATGTTAGGAACAATATTAGAATTGGACGCATTGAAATTAACTCTTATTGATTTTGTTAAATTTTGAGATAATGATAAACGCCAATCAAATAAAAATTTCTTTTGAGAAAGTTCTGGTATAGGAATTTGACTATTAGAATTCACACCTGAGTAATTAATCTCTCTAAATTTCTGAGTATACAAACTTCTGAAAAAATTACCTGAGAAAGAAAGATTTGAGGGCAATGGATTAAAGTTGAACTCTTTAAGCCAATTTAAATACTTAGATTCTTTGGATACTAATTTTTCAAATGGGTAAATACTTAAATCTTCAAAATTATATGAATAATTTGCATTAGCTCTTACAGATTTTCTGTCTGCATATTCAAGTTCATAATCTTTATAATTGTTTTCGCTATATGTGTAAGAAAAGTTTAAATTTTCAATATCATAAAATCTTTTCCTTTCTTGATTATTTTTTTTCTTGGAAAGCCCTAGAACACTAAAACTTTTAGAGTTTGATAATATTTGAGATTGATTTACTATTGAATCTTTATTACTAGATAAATCTAAAACTTTGTTTAATTCAATATCATCATAAAAACTATCATATTTTGGTTTAGTAATTTCCTCAGAATATGTGTAGCTAACAGGGATGTTTATCCCCCAATCTTCAGGCAATAATTGTACAGCATTAATATTAGAAATAAAATTGAATTGCTTGTATGAATCATTAGATCGTTCGTTAGGTGATTTATCAATTGACCCAAATCCAATAGATGAAATCCTACCATTTAATGATATATTTGCAAAATCAGCAAAATTTGCATCCAAATTAGCAATGGCTGACCATCCTCCACTATTTTTAATGTTAGATATTCTGAGTTCATTAAACCATACTTCACCAGACAATGTATTACCAATTTTTTCTGAGGGATTTTTCAATCCCAAAAGAACTGTTTTTACTCTACCTAATGATGGATTTCCTCTAATAGAAAATTTATATTTTTTTTCACCTGGCAACTGGCTAATTTGAGTAAACTCATCAATCACATTTAATTCTTCATCAAAATAAATTGCTTCATTACTTTGTATTTTTTGTGAAATAACTTCAAGCTTAATTTTTAAAAATTTCTCTAAATCAAATTCAATTGAATTACTTTCTGGTTTCCAAACTTGCTCAGGAGATAATCTTGAATCAAAATTAGAATTAAATGAAGTTGGCTTTAATGGAACTTCAATTTGATAATAATTATCATTTATGTCTGAGCCTAACCTTAAAAAAGCAACAAGTCTTTCGTCAAATTTTTCTTCGACTCCATCACCAGGTAACTTTGGTCTATCATTCAAAGATTCTGCATGGATATACATTTTCATTCTTTTATATTGACGTAAATCAAGATCTATATTTTTATAAACTGCTCTTGAGTCAGCAGGTTGAAGATCTTTAACCTTTAATGTTAAAGATTGTTCGTTTTGTCTAATTATTGAATTGTTACTAAATACTTCTTCTCTTTCGATTCCAGGTGGTAAAACATAATTTACTGGGAGTCTATTTTCATTTTCATGTATATTAACTGTACCAATTTCAAAATTGGTTTCAGGATATATATTATTGTTTTTATTTAATGGCAGAGTAAATCGCTTCCAATCTGTCTTTACTAAATCAAGAGTACCGAATCTCAAAGTAGTTGGGTTTTCAAAATCCTTTAATGCTAGTCGAATGAAACTGATAGACTTTAAATCATTAATACCATTGATAGAGTTAAAATATTGATTGATACTCTTTCCTTCATAATATTCTTTAAAAATTGGAACCTTAAATAAAATCCACCTTGAATTTATATTATTACCATTCGGAAGTTTAACATTATTGTTTTCTCTAACATCAGCCACAAATGGATGATTATCTTTTGACATATTTTTAAACAAAGGAATTTTATACTCAAAATAGCTGTTAATTCTATTCATAGTATTATCATTGTTTACATCTTCAACATCTGGAATATTAGAAGACCCTCTATTATTTGAGCTTGCATTTACGGGCGAATTACCTTGAACCCCATTATAATACTTATAGCGATCTAAAATATTTCCGCTTTGATTCAAATAATACTTGTAATTATCATTAGCAGGATCGTTTGAATTTCCATTATTATAAAATTCTAATTCGTCAATATCATCTAGCCCATCATAGCCTAAATCTTGTGATTCTCTTTCACTGATATTTGAACTGAAAGAATAAGTTAAAGATTGACTAGTTGGTGTACGACCCCAATTAGATAATTGAAAATTACTTTCATTATTATTAGGTAAACCATTTTCAAATTGTTTTTTTCCATCTGGAAGAATATCCTCAGAAATATTCCCCAAATGAAATAAAATTTCACCGATTTTTAAATCACTAGAATTGTTATTTGAAAAATCATCTAAAAGCCAAAATTGAATATACTCTACATTAGTTTTTTTAAAATTGGTGCTATTAATTTTTCTTGTTATTCCAGACCAATTCTTTTTATTATCACTTTTAAAATCTAATTCCTGATTATTATTATAAGGTCCCTTTTCATCTGGATAATAGGTCAAGTCAAATGTGGATTGTATTCGTGATTCACCTTGGTATAAATCTATTTCAGGAAATATTTCATCAATAAATATTCTTCTGCTTGAATTTTTAGATATCTCATCTAAACTAATATCATTTGGCCTTCTAGATGAATAAAAGATAGGGTCAATAGTGTACCAGGATAATCTAGCTCTGTTATAACCAGCTCTTAAATCATTGTTACCATATTCATATCCTGCAAATCCTACTGGAATACTTGATAACTTCCAAGATTGAGGATCTCTTAAATCTATTTTATTTTGACTAGCTTCAAAATCATCAATGTATACACTAGCTGATTCGTCATATCCTGATTTTCTTGGGTCTGACGATTTCAGAACTGCAAACTCTGTTTTTAACGATATATTTGAGATAACATCTGTATTAATATTTGGCAACTTGTTAACTATTCTCGTTAAAAATGGGGCCTCAGAAAAATAGGCTGCATTGATACCAAATGTAGTATTATTTACAGGCTCAACACCATAATTTGATTTTCTAGAAATAGATCTTTCACTTAAGTTCAAAAGAGTTGCTCCTATTTTAAATTTATCGCTAAACTTGTGTTCAACATTAAAACCAGAAAATCTTCTTTTTTGTTGATTATAAAAGGAATTGCTTTCAGTAGATATCTCAATAGGTATATTTGAGTTTTTTAATGACTCATCCAAAATTTCAACATTTCCATTTTGATAATTTACTAGATAATCAATTCCTTCTCTCAAAATTCTTCCTCCGGCTGAAACAACAATTGAACCTTGTGCAATATTAAATTCACCAGTATTGATTCCGTCATTTGAAGAAGTGCTTTTGTACTTTCCTCTAATATTAAATTTATTTTTTTCTATAAATTTTTCAGCCGAAGTCTTTCCAAATGTATACATCTCATTATAAACATATTTTAGCTGATTTTGATTATAAGTTGTTGGATCATTATAATCTTCATTTTGGTTATCTCTTAATTTTTCAAATAAAAATTTCCCGAATGGTTCTTCTTTTGGAAAAACTAATAAGCCTTTATTTTTAATGATTGTAATACCATCGATTGCATCAAAAAAACCATCTCCACCTTTTTGTAAATTTCCGTTGGAATCTAGTTTGTCTAACTCAAAAAGATTCAACAATCTTATTTTTTCCAAATCTTGAGGCCAGGTATTGTTATCTATTGGTGATATATAATTTAACGATGATGGATTATTATAAAATATATTTAATCTAAAATCAGTTTCAGAAATTTGAAATGAACCAAGATTATAAATATTTTTCATAGTTAGTTTCCATACTGGTTGTCTTACATTATTA
>JAYNRW010000001.1:28247-33769 GCA_038114965.1 Flavobacteriaceae bacterium
CCCAAAAAAAGAAAGACAATACAGAAAATGAAGCAATAAGATAAACAACATACATATAAAAAACCACCTTATTAATAATATAAAAAATAATATAAATGTAACAATACATCAAACAAAAAATATCAAACATAAAATATATCTCCGTCAACACTAAATTCAAATTAAACACCTAATACCTCATCATTATTAAGTGATTGTTGTAGTGAAATATAGCCTAGTTGTTCGTCATAAGAATATTCGCTTTCATCCAGTTTTCTTGCATTTTCAAGTATAGAGTAGTCTGAACCCTCATTAAAAAGATTTGGATTAGTTGAAAACCCATTATTAACATTAGTTATATCTCTAATATTTTCATTTAATAAATTTTGACCTATTCTATTTGGGTCAAAATTATTTACAGAATTATCTGGATTTAAATCTGGATCATTTTGAATAAAAAAATTAGGAACTAAATTGTCTGTATTTGTAAATTCAGGGTCAGTTTCAGCTAGATCTTGAAGTGCAATAATATTTCTTACATCATCAGTTTCGTTAGATTTATTTGTAACCCAAACTTCTAATCTAGTAATTCTTATCGGTGAATTAACATATGGATATGTTTCTAAAAATTTATCAAAATTTTTTCTAAAAAAATGTGCTAAGTAAAAATGTCTATTGCTTTCATAATCTAAAGCTGAAAAAGAAAACTCGTTCATTGATCCATCAGCACTAGATGATAAAGTTTTGGATTGAGATCTTTGTTCTGATAAAACAGCATCAATTGTTGTGTTACCAAATTTCAACTGAGTCTTAAATCCAAATAAACTTTGAGCACCACTAATTAAAGAGCCACTTATTGGCATACTTACATTTCCAAGCTCTATTTTTTGAATTATGTCATCTTCATTAGGTGTATAATCTAATTTTAGTAGATTTTGAAAATCAAAAGTTGATTGAGAATCATAATTTGAATTTATTGTTAACTTTTCTCCAATTTTTCCACTTAAGCTAAGAGATATTAATTGATTAAAATCTAATCCGAGATTACTTCGATTTCTTACTGGAATTGTAGGGTTATCTCTTTTATTATATCTAGCACCTAAGTCAATTGCAACAGAACCTTGAGGAATTAACTCAATTTCATTCCCTCCAAAAATAGATTCAAAAAAGTTAGAATTAATATATAAATCTGGAAGTAAATTTCTTTTTTCATCTTGATCTTCATTATCAATTAATGAAACTTGCTCATCAAAATATTTATCAATCAAATCTTTTCTAAAAATTTTTCTATAATCTTCAGGACTTAATTTTAATGGTAATCCAACATCAATTTGCCCAATCTTAGATTGATATATATATAAATTTGTTTTTGGATCATATTTATATTTTGAAATAAGGCTTGAGGGTTGTTTTAATTTAAATTCTCCTATGTAAACAGTATTATTAATTGTATCAAGTGTAATTTTTTGTTGTGAAAAGGAATATAAAAAACAGAAAAAAAGAAAAAGAGTTAAACGAACTCTTTTAAGAACTTTGATATTTGAAGACCAAATTATCAAAATAAATTATAATTTATTAAGTGCTTTTTTAATTAAGCTTTCAACAGTAATTCCATGATTTTCAGTTTTGATTTGATTGACAATTTTAGAAGTTTGTTTTCTAGAATAGCCTAGTACTTCTAATGCTGTAATTGCTTCATCCGCATCTTTACTAATCATTTGAATTTGCGTATCATCTGATTCAAGTGAAAGAACTTTATCTTTTAATTCTAAAATTATTCTTTGTGCAGTTTTTGAACCAATGCCTTTAATTGATTGAACAGAATTAACATCTTCGTTATTAATTGATGATATAATTTCAACAGGTGTCAATGAAGATAGCATTGTTCTAGCTGTGCTTGCTCCAACACCAGAAACTGAAATTAATAATTTAAAAAGCTCCCTTTCTGATTTAGTTGAAAATCCAAATAAAGTATGAGAATCTTCTTTAACAATTAAATGAGTAAAAAGTTTAATATTCTCCTCATCATTTAATTGAGAAAAAGTATTAAGAGATATATTAACGCTATATCCAACTCCATTGCAATCAACAACCAATTCTGTAGGAGATTTTTCTACAAGTCTTCCCTTAATCTGTGTAATCATTTTACTAAGTTACTACTTTCTGTTTTGAGCATCAACAACAGCAATAGCTGACATGTTTACAATCTCATCAACACTAGCTTTTAATTGCAAAATGTGTACCGCCTTATCCATCCCCATCATTATTGGACCGATAGACATAGCATCATCCAGTTCTTTTATTACTTTATAAGTAATATTTGCAGAATCTAGGTTTGGAAACACCAAGACATTTACTTTTTGACCTGAAAGCTTAGAAAACTCAAACTTATTAGCTAGCATTAATTTATTTAAAGCAAAATCTGATTGTACAGGCCCGTCAACAATTAAATTTGGTGAACTTCTTCGAAGGAATTTTACGGCTCTATCTACTTTTTTTGCCATGGGGTGTTCAGAAGATCCAAAATTTGAATAAGATAGCATTGCAATTACAGGTTCAAAACCAAACATTTTTGCAGTTTCAGCAGCCAATATTCCAATATATCCTAATTCATTATACTTTGGATTAATATTGATAGAAGTATCAGCTAAGAAAATTGGACCCTTACTGGTTATCATCAAGTTAGTTGCAGCAACTTTTCTAACTCCTTCACTCTTTCCAATAACTTTTAAAACAGGTTTAATTACTTCAGGATAACTTCTTGAATAACCGGAAATTAAAGCATCTGCCTCACCCAATTTTACCATCATTGAACCAAAATAATCTCTCCTTCTCATCAAGCCTTCAGCTTGACTTAGGGTCATGCCTTTATCTTTTTTTAATTTAAAGAATTGCTTAGCATATCTTCTAATTGTTGAAATGGTTTTTTTCTTACTTAAATCAATAATTTTTAAATCATGTTCAAAATCTATTTCAATCATTAATTGTTTAATTCTTTTCTTTCTTCCAACAAGAATTGGTATACCTATTCCTTCATCATAAACAATTTGAGCAGCCTTTAAAACATCGAGTCTGTCAGCTTCAACATATACAATCTTTTTTGGATCTTGCTTTGCCTTGGCAATAAGTAGTCTAATTATTTTATTATCATTTCCTAATCGGGATTCTAGCTCTCTTTCATATCTTTCCCAATTATCAATATTTTCTCTTGCAACACCAGACTCAATTGCAGCTTTAGCAACTCTCAAAGGGACTTTCGATATTAATCTTGGATCAAAAGGTTTTGGAATAATATAATCTCTACCAAAAATTAATTTTGTTTCACCATATGCTATATTAACATTTTCTGGGACTGGCTCTTTGGCTAATTCAGCCAATGCATAAACAGCTGCCATTTTCATTTTTTCATTAATTTTTGAAGCTCTTACATCAAGTGCTCCACGAAATATAAATGGAAATCCTAGCACGTTATTTACTTGGTTTGGATGATCACTTCTCCCTGTTGCTATAATTAAATCTTCTCTTGTTCTTTTAGCTTGCTTATAATTAATTTCTGGATCAGGATTTGCCATAGCAAAAACAATTGGATTCTCTGACATTGATTTAAGCATATCAACACTCATCATGTCAGCTTTTGACAACCCAATAAAAACATCTGCTCCATTTAATGCATCATCTAAGCTTTTAATATTTATATTTTTAGTTATAAATTCTTTTTTCTCATTTGATAAATTGTCTCTATTAGAATTGATTGGCCCTTTACTATCAAACATGATAATATTATCTCTCTTTACTCCTAATGCAACATACATTTTAGCACATGAGATAGCTGCAGCTCCTGCACCACAGATTACCATTTTAATTTTTTTGATATCTTTTTCAGCAAGTTCTAGAGCATTTAAAAGGGCTGCTCCTGAGATAATTGCAGTACCATGTTGATCATCATGCATTACTGGAATGTTCAGTTCATCCACTAGTCTTCTTTCAATTTCAAAAGCTTCTGGAGCTTTGATATCTTCTAAATTTATTCCTCCAAAAGTTGGTGCAATATTTTTAACTGTTTGTATAAACTGATCAATATCTTTTGTATCAACTTCAATATCAAAAACATCTATATCAGCAAATATTTTAAACAAAAGACCTTTACCTTCCATGACAGGTTTTGATGCTAAAGGTCCAATATCCCCTAATCCTAAAACAGCTGTTCCGTTAGAGATTACTGCAACTAGGTTTGATTTTGAGGTGTATTTATATACATCATCTGGATTTTGATTAATTTCTAAACATGGATATGCAACACCTGGTGAATATGCTAAAGATAAATCTCTTTGGGTTTGATGTTTTTTAGTTGGTTCAACTTTTATTTTACCAGGCTTAGGCTTAGAATGATATACCAACGCTTTTCTTCTTTCCCTTTCTTGACTCATATTATCTGAGAATTAAATTTGATAGAAAATCACCAAGCAAATAACCTAATCCTAAACATACTGGGTACAATAAGAATAACCAGAAGTAATCAATAACTGATAAATTATTTGGTTCATTTTTTGTTAAGTTATTAAGAAAATCATACCATGATGCTATACCAAGTTTTGAAATAATAAAATTACAAAGTATAGCAACTAAAAGAATTGATACTCCAATTATGTACAACCGAACCATATACCAACCAAAAATAGTTAATTAATGATATCTCAAAAACTTTATACATTTTAATTTATATTTACCCGCGCACGTGAGATTTTTGTTTAAAATATTATTGCTATTTTTTTTATTTTCAGGAATACAATTAAATGGTCAACTTAGTAAGAAACACTATATTCCTCCACTAACTTCAGCCATTGGACAAACAACAGCTCCTGGAGACCAGTGGCTATATATTTCAACTCCTTCGATTGATCCGATAAATTATACAGTAAAAAGAGCTGACGGGACAATATTTAGAACTGGACAAGTTTCTAATGCAAATTCACAAGAAATTAGCGCTGGACCAAATGGTTCAAGCGGTTATTTATTTATTCCTAGAAGTCTTACTGAAACAGCACGAAATGATGCTGGATTCATAATAGAAGCTGAACAGGAAATTTATGTTTCAGCTAGATTCAGCTCTGGTGAAGCAATTGGTGGTAGACAATATCATGGCGGAGCACTAGTTTCAAAAGGAGAATCTGCACTTGGAACAAAATTTAGAATAGGAGCTTTACAAATTAAGGCTAGTTCACATCTAAATTTTGGTTCTGTAATGGCAACTGAAGATAACACGCTAATTAATATTACCCTACCGATTGGAAATGGACAACAACTTTTAAGTGGATCAACTTCAACAAATATAATTTTAAATGCAGGACAGTCTTATGTTTTTGCATCTGAAAATAGGAATGATTCAAATTTTGGTATAATAGGAACTTTAATTGAATCTGATAAGCCAATTGTGGTTAACTGTGGTTCAGGCTTAGGGTCATTTGCTGAAGGTGAAGGTGGTCAAGATTATGGGGTCGATCAGATTGTTGGTGTTGATAAAATTGGTTCTGAGTACATATTTG
>JAYNRW010000002.1:0-31291 GCA_038114965.1 Flavobacteriaceae bacterium
AATTTGAAGTTTTTTAAATTTTGAGTTAAAATAATTTCTTGAGAAAGAATAATCAATATCCTTACCGATTAGACCGTAAATTTTTTTTATCAACATTATTGTTTAATAATATTATGATAATAAAGCTAGCTAAAATAAAAATTAGACCATAAAAATTATTGAACATAGTAAGTAATTCCTCTCCTAACTCTACTTTATTCCATGGCCAAACAATTGGAAGCGTCCCTAAAACAAATCCTATTATAAGATGATTTAGGTGAATCGGATATTTTATTAAAATAAAACTTAAAAATTTTGATAGAATTATTAATCCTATTACAGATCCAAGAAAGAATACTATCAATATTTTTATAAGTTCACTATCAATAGGGTAGTTTTCATTTTTAAAAATATTTGCAATAAGATCAAAAAAACTATTTACAGCATCAACTAATAGTAATTCGTAGTTACCAAGAAGTATTAATATAAAGCTTCCAGATAACCCAGGTATAGTTATTCCGCAAATACTAATAAAACCACAGAAGAAAACAAATGCCAAAGCTCTATTTTCCATCATAGGTTCTGAAAAACTCAATAACAATCCAAAACAAAGACCAACAAAAAGAATTAAAAGTTTTTTCACATTTGTTTTATTAGTCCTTTTGATTAAAACATAAAGACTTCCCAAGATTAGACCAAAAAAAATAGACCAGACATATAATTCATAGTTTATTAAAAAAAAATCTAAAATTTTTGATGTTGTGAAATAACTAATTATCATTCCTATTGAAAGGAAAAAAAGAAATTTACCATTAATCGAACTATTTAGTTTTTTAAAATCAAAAAGAAATAAATTTTTAAAAGTATTATTATTAATGTTTTTGATTGAATTCATTAAATGATCATAAAAGCCAATCACTATTGAATATAGTCCACCTGAAATTCCTGGAAGTTTATTTATAGTACCCATTATTAATCCATGAAAAAATATTTCTAAAGAATTAATATTATTCCAATCTCTATTACTTTTCATTTTTTGACATAAAATTTATTCCAATTAACAGAAAAATTCCTAAACCAAAACAAATAAAAATAGTTGCATTTGATATTACATAGTCAGTGTTTAATTCTGTTATTTCAAAAGGGATTAGTATTGGTAGAGATCCAATTATTAAACCACTCAATGAAACGATAGTTTTATTTTTATGTTTATGCAGTAAATACTTTACAAATCTTGAAAATGTTAATATTCCAGTTAATATTCCCAATATAAATACTCCAATCCAAATAAAATCATTAAAATTAAAATCGGTCAGAAAAATATTGAGTTTTTCTAAAATAAAATCATAGGATGAAAAAATCAATAATATGTATGCTCCAGAAATTCCAGGAAGTATCATTGCACATGAACAAAAGAATCCACATATAAATATATATATCAATGATATTTCACCATTAATATTATTCAATCCAAGTAAATAAGATGTTATTAATATTGAACCTATTAAAAAGGGGAGGTAATTAAAAGAAAAAACTTTTATACCCTTTAGAATAAATGGTATACTTGCTAAAATAAGACCGAAGAAAAAAGAACTTATTTCTTGAGGATAATTTATAAGTAAATTAGAAATAATTTTACTGAAGATTAAAATACTTGAAATTATACCAAGCGCTAGAAATATTAAAAAATCAAACTTAAATTCTTTAAATTTTAAAAAAAAATCACTTTTTATTATGGATCTAATATTTTTAATTTTTAAGTTGTTTAAAGATGAAATAAAATCATCATAAACTCCAGTTATTAATGCTATAGTTCCTCCGGATATTCCTGGGATTAAGTCTGAAATACCCATAGCCATACCCTTGAGGTAAATAATTAAGTAATTAATTTTGTTCAATTAGTTATTAATAATTTTTTGAAATAATATTTAAAGCCATATTTAAATTTTCAATTGCTTTATCATGATCATTGTTTCTAAGATAATATTTAGCAATTGAAATCCATGCTTTTTCGTATAAAGGATCTTCTTCGACTATTCTATTTAAATATCTAATCGATATTTCATAATCACCAAGTTTTTCGTAACATCTTGAAAGTCTGTATAAAGAGAATGAAGAAGATTTATTCTGACTATCAATTATTTTATAATAGTATATGGCTTTTGAAAAATCCTCCTGTTTTTCATGAATTTTTCCTAATTCAATATAACTAGGCGAAAAATTTTCATTACTTATTATTGCAAAATCATGACAGGCTTTACTTTCTTTAATCTTTTTTTGTTCAAAGTATAGTTTTCCCAATTCATACCAAGCTTGGGTAGAGTAGGGGTTTTTATCCAAAAATTTATTTAAGAATTTAATAGCTTCTGAATTTCTTTTTGAAAGTTTAAAACAGCTTATTAGTTTATCAAAACAAATTTTATCCTCAGGATTCTTGATAATAATTTTTTTACCAAACTTTATTGCATTTGTATAATTTTCAATATTCATATAATTTTTAAACAATAGATCATTAACAAAAAATTCTAGTTGGGAGTCATATGAAAGATTAGTAAGAATCTTTATTGATTGTTTATATTGTTTATTTGATGTTATAATTGTTGCTTTTTGTATAATTAAATCAGTATTATTTTTATGAGATTTAATAAATTTAGTTACTAATTTCTCTGCCTCGTTTATTTTATTAGTAGTTAGAAGAAATTCAGATTTTAATATAATTATGTTTAAGCTTTCGGGATATAAATCAATTCCATAACAAATAGCTTTTTCAGCATAATCAAAATTGTCTTCGTTTAAGTAGTATAAAATTATGTCCTCAACCTCATCTAAGTCTAAAAAAAACGATTCATCATCGTTTATCATACTTTCAAACTTGTAGATTTTGTCTAGTATATTTTCATTTCTTTCTAACACATAATAAAAATATGTAGTCTACTCTGTAAATATTATTATATGGATTATTGTTTATTAAAAATTTATTAACATTAATTTTTAAAACTGTCTAATGATTTAATAATTAGATTACAACCATGTATTATTTCTTTTTCCGATATAGTTAATGGTGGAGTAATCCTAACAGCTTTTTTTTCATAAAGTAAAAAAAACAAAATCAAACCATTATTTAAACAATCTTTTACGAGATAGTTTGCTATTTTATTATTTTTCATTATTAACGCTAACATTAATCCTTTTCCTCTTATTTCATAAATTAATTTATGCTTTAATAGTGATCTGAAAAGCTTCTCTTTCTTACTAGATTTTGAAACTAAATCATTCTTGATAATATATTTGAGAGTTTCGTGTCCTGCTCTAGCTATAACTGGATGTCCTCCAAAAGTTGTTATATGTCCTAGAATTGGATTAGATTGAAATTTATTCATTAGTAATTGATTGCATATTATTGCTCCAATTGGAAAACCACCACCTAATGCCTTTCCTATTACTAGAATATCAGGTGTAACATTATAATGTTCAAAAGCAAACATTTTTCCTGTTCTACCTATACCGGATTGTAGCTCATCAAAAATTAAGATTACTCCCATTTCATTACATTTTGCTCTTAATTTTTTTAGATATTCTTTTTTAGATTCAATAAAACCAGCACCTCCTTGTATAGGTTCTACTATAACACATGCTACAGAATTATCAATGATATTCAAGTCCTCTACTGAGTTAAAGTTTATATGATGAACATTAGGAAGTAATGGTCGATATCTTCTTTTTCTTGTCTCAAAACCTGAGACACTTAAACTTCCGTGAGTACTTCCATGATATGAATTTTTCATAGAAATAATTTTCTGTCTACCAGTTGATCTTTTTGCAAGTTTTAGAGCTGCTTCAATTGCTTCAGTTCCAGAATTAGTTAAGTATGTGGTATTTAATTTATTTGGCAACAGAGTGGAAAGGAGTTCACATAATTCAACACTGGGCTTTTGAACAAATTCACCATAAACCATAACATGAGAGTATTCTTTCAATTGTTTAATAATTGAACTATTAATCTTTGAATTTGAATGCCCAATATTATTTACTGATACACCTGCAACGAAATCTAAATATTTATTGTTTTTGGTAAAAATATAGCTTCCTTTGGCCTTAATAATTTCTAAACCTAGAGGGTTTTTTGTGGTTTGAGCTTGATATTTTTTAAATTTATCTATCAATTAGCATTTGTTTTTTATTTATTTTTTCACTTTCTCTATTTATAAAACCATTTAAAAAAGTTTCATTCTCATCAAGAAACTCCTCTGGATAAAGCACTCCCTCTGGGTTTGTAATAAAAGTGATTTGATCCATTCCTTTCTCTTTAAAATAAATTAAAATTGAACTTGCTACAGCCTTATCTACTCCAATTAAGTTTAAGTTTTCATCATACATATAATATATTAACTCTGAGTTTTGATCAATTTTAACTCTATCTAATTTATTATCAATAAAATTTCCAAAAAGTTTAAGACCCTTGATTTGGTTGTATTTATTATCTCCAATTGAATCTTCTTCAATAATAAATACATTATTAGGTATTTTTATCGAGTCTAATTCGTTGGTATCTAAGTTTTCAGTAAAAATTATTTTATCACCAGACATTTGAGTATAGTTATCCCAAATTACTGGGTTTTTAGAATTAATTTCCGTTTCAGTTAAAATTTGAAGATCTCTTTCAGAAATTTTTTTTCTAAGCATTGTAGTAATTCCAGATTTTTTATCAACTTGAATATAATCTGATTTACCACTTAAATTACCTTGAACAAACATCACATTATTTAACCCCCTCATTTTTCTTTCATCTTCTTTGCCTACTGAAAATAAAGTATCCGCTTTTATAAAAAGCGAATCATTTTTTAAAATATTTATAGCTAGAGGATTTTTTGTAATTATAGCTGAATCTTTTTCCTGAAAAAACTCAGCAAACTCACCATTAAGAATAAGGTTTTCATTTGTGTCAATGATTTTGATGTTATTTGAAATGCTTGAGTATCCTTTATCTTCATCAAAGAAAATACTATCTCCATAGATTTCTCTTGAATCAAAGTCAATACTTGCATTATCTACAAAAACACCTTGTTTATTTCTTGGCTCATAAAATCCTGAATTACATTTTATCACATATCCATCACCATATATTGAGGTTTTTTTATAGAAATAGGTTTTTTCTGAATCTAAATAATAATCCATCATTTCAGATTCTATTAACCTGTCTTGATCTTTAACAACTACGTCATTTTTGAAAACATATTTTTTATTATCAATAAAATATTTTCCGTTAATACTACTAATATCAGAAAGACTATCTATAATTCTTCCCCCATCATAAAAAAATGCTTCATTATTTACCCTATCAAGTTCTAAGTTTTTTGAATTAAGCTCCATTTCATTGTTTAGAAGTTTTACATTTCCATGAGCATACATTTTTTTATTAGTCCCATTATAATTTAAAGAATCACAATACAACTTTAATGTATCTCCCTGGTTAATATATACTTCTCCAATAGCAATTACAGAGTTTTGTTTTTGAAAAAAAATAGATCTTTTCGAAAATATATTCATCTCTTCATGTCTAAGATGAACTTTTTTGATTTGATCTTCATTTAATATATTACCCTCAGGATAAAGTTTTTCATTTCTGTCAAATGAACCAGCATAAACAATTTCTATTTGTTTAACTTCTTGCGAATAATTAAATACTGAAAATATTAAAAAAAGTAAACTGAGAGTATAAAAATTACTTCCTAAATATTGTTTGTTTTCTATCTGGGCCAACTGAGATAATTTTAATTTTTAACTTAAGCTTTTCCTCAAGATAATTAATATAGTTCTTGAAATTTAATGGCAGGCTATCATAATCTGTTATTTTACAAATATCTTCATTCCAACCATCTAATTCTTCATATACAGGCTCTAAGCTTGAATCACTCAATGAAAATGGTAGATGATTTATAACACTTCCTTGATATTTATAACCAGTACAAATTTTTATCTTTTCAATTCCGGACAAAACATCACCCTTCATCATTATTAGTTCAGTAACACCATTAACGTTTATTGAATGCTTTAGTGAAACTAAATCTAACCATCCACACCTACGCGGCCTTCCTGTTGTTGCTCCAAATTCATTTCCTATTTTGGCCATTCTTTGACCAATTTCATCAAAAAGTTCTGTTGGAAATGGGCCACTTCCAACTCGTGTAGTATAAGCCTTGAAAATTCCAAAAACATCCCCAATTTTATTTGGGGGTACACCTAAACCGGTACATGCTCCAGCAGATGTTGTATTAGAAGAAGTTACATAAGGATAGGTTCCAAAATCTATATCAAGAAGTGAACCTTGGGCTCCTTCAGCTAAAATTTTTCTTCCTTCTTCAATAGAATTATGAAAATAATTTTCACTGTCAATGAACATAAGTTCGTTCATATAGTCAATAGAACTTAAAAACTCTTTTTTTAATTCCTCAATATCAAAATCAATCTCAACATTAAAATTATTTATTAAATTAAGGTGTTTACTGATTAAATTTTCAAACTTTTCATTCCACCCTTCCATCTCCAAATCTCCAACTCTAAGTCCATTTCTTCCAGTTTTATCCATGTATGTAGGACCAATTCCTTTTAAAGTTGAACCAATTTTCTTTTTACCTTTAGAAAGCTCAGAAGCTTGATCAATTAATCTGTGTGTAGGTAAAATTAAATGCGCTTTTCTTGAGATTATAAGTTTTTCTTTTAAATCAACATTAAGCTCTTTTAATTTTTCTATTTCATTTTTAAATATTACTGGATCGATTACAACACCATTTCCAATTATATTTAGTTTTTTGTCGTGAAAAATTCCTGATGGTATGGTATGTAATACATGTTTAATTCCATCAAATTCAAGTGTATGACCTGCATTTGGGCCACCTTGAAATCTTGCAATTATATCATAATTTGATGTTAATACATCAACTATTTTGCCTTTACCTTCATCTCCCCACTGAAGACCTAATATTAAATCAATTTTCATTTTTTATTTTTTTTTCCATAGAAATAGAGTGAATGATTTTCAATACTTACATCAAAGATTTCTTCGATACTTTTTTTGATTGTATGTAGTCTAGGATCACAAAATTCAATTACTTCACCTGAATCTGTCAATATTAAATGATCATGCTGTCTATCAAAATATGATTTTTCGTAGTGAGCTAAGTTGGTTCCAAATTGATGCTTTCTAACTAGATGACATTCTAATAACAACTCTATTGTGTTATATAGAGTGGCTCTACTTACACGATATTTTTTTTTTGTCATTACACTGTAAAGTGATTCAATATCGAAGTGATCATCCAGTTCATATATTTCTTTAAGTATGGCAAACCTTTCAGGTGTTTTTCTGTGTGATTTTGAATCTAAAAACTTTGAAAAGACTTCTTTTACTAGTTCCTGGTTTTTTGAAGTGTTTTTTACCATTTTAAAGTCTAAAAATAAATATTAAAATCTAAGAACTTTATCAACTCCTTTAATTTTTTTTAATCTAGTTATTAACTTATCTACAATATTCTTGTTTTTAACTTTCAATGTAATAAGACCCTTAAAAGTATCTCCCTCAGTATCAAATGACATTTTTTCCATATTTATGTTTAAGTTTTCGGAAATTATTGTAGTTATTTTATTTACCAATCCAAGATTATCAATTCCAATAATTTGGATAGTTGATGAAAATTCATACTGAGACGAATCAACCCATTTAGCTTTTAGTATTCTATAAGCAAATTTAGATTGTAAACTCAAAGAGTTTTTACAGTTTGATTTATGCACCTTAATGCCGTCATTTATTGTTAAAAAACCAAATACATTGTCACCTGGAAGGGGGTTGCAACATACTGAGAGTTTATAATCAAGTTTTTCACTACCGTTACCAAAAACTAATTGATCATATGTTTTATTTGGATCTGATAATTTAATTGATGTTTTTTTTGGTTTTCTTCTAAAAAATTTAATAAAACTATTATCCTGACTTTTTGCAAAATTTTTAAGTTCAGAATTGTCTATGCTACCAACTCCAATTCCATAGAATAAATCCAGTGAGGTAGGTAGATTTAGAAAGTTTTGAAGCTTATGTATTATATCTTCAGTGAATGAAATTTTTAAATGTTTTAGTTTTCTTCTTAAAATTTCCTTTCCATCCTCGGCTATCATTTTTTTATTTTCATTAAGAGCAGAACGAATTTTAGATTTTGCTCTTGATGTTTCGACATAATCAAGCCAACTTGCACTAGGCTTTGAATTAGTGCTTTTAATCACCTGTACCTGATCACCACTCTTGAGTCTAAAATTTAAAGGAACTATTTTTCCATTAACCTTTATCCCTCTTGTTTTTAAACCTAAATCTGTATGAACTGCAAATGCAAAATCTAAAGCTGATGCTCCCTTTGGAAGTGATTTAAGATCTCCTTCAGGTGTAAAAACAAAAATTTCATTTGAATACAAATTCAATTTAAAATCTTCAACAAAATCAATAGCATTTGATTCTTGATTTTCAAGAACATCTTTGAGTTTGTTTAACCAATCTTCAAGTCCGCTCTCTTGCTCATCACCTTGTTTATATTTAAAATGTGCTGCATAACCTCTCTCAGCTATTTCATGCATTCTTTCAGATCGAATTTGAACTTCTATCCATCTCTTTCTGGGTCCAACTACAGTAATATGTAGTGCTTCGTAGCCATTAGTTTTAGGATTAGATATCCAATCTCTTAATCTTGTAGGATTAGGCCTGTATACATCCGTTACGATGGAATAAATTTTCCATGCAATTAACTTTTCATTTTTATTATTACTATTGTAAATAATTCTTACAGCAAAACGATCATATACCTCATCAATTGCTATATTTTTTTTAATCATTTTTTCTCTTATTGAAAAAATTGATTTTGACCTACCATTAATTTTAAAACTTATATCCTCTGATTTGAGTTTATCAGATATTTTTCTTGCAAAATTTCTAATGTAAAGATTTTGATCATCCTTTGTCTTTTCTAGACTGTCTTTAATTTTGTTATATGTATCTGAGTCAGTATACTTTAAGCTTAAGTCTTCCAATTCTGATTTAATTTCATATAATCCAATTCTATGCGCAATTGGAGCATATATATATAGAGTTTCTGATGAAATTTTAATTTGTTTTTCATAGCTCATACTATCCATAGTTCTCATATTATGGAGTCTGTCTGCTATTTTAATTAAAATAACTCTTACGTCATCATTTAAAGTAAGAAGCATTTTTCTAAAGTTTTCAGATTGAATGGAAACGATTTTATCTTTCTTTAGTTTTGAAATTTTAGTTAGGCCTTCAACAATTCTTGCAATTTTTTCACCAAATACAGATTTTATTTTTTCAATATTATATTCAGAATCTTCTACAACATCATGTAATAGTGCTGCTGCGATACTGTTAGCATCTAAACCAATTTTTTCAGCTACTATTTTAGCTACAGATATTGGATGAAATATATATGGTTCACCAGATTTTCTATATTGATCTTTATGAGCATCGATAGCAATATCAAGAGCGTTTCTTATCAAATCCTTGTCGTTTTCATTTAGTGTTTGATAACTAACTTTTAACAAGTTTTTGTATTCTCTTGCTATTTGTCTATTAATTGTTTTTTCAGTTGAAATACTCATTCTTACATAAAATTAATAGATTTTTCTCTGATTCATTGCTTCATAAAGTATAATTGCAGTTGATACAGATAAATTTAGTGAGTCAACATCCCCATGCATTGGTATTTTAAAAGTTGAACTAGAATTTTTTAAAAAGAATTCATTTATACTAGATGATTCAGTTCCCATCAAAATAGCACAACGCCTTTTAAAATTTATTTTTTGAATTATATTTTTTGATTTAATAAGACTTCCATAAATACTGAAATGGTTTTCTTTTAAAAAAAATATGGTGTCCTCTTTATCTAACTCAAAAATATTTAAACAAAAAACTGCTCCCAAACTTGATCTAATTATGTTTGGATTGTAAATTTCAGTTGAAGAATCAGAGATAATTATATTTTTAAATCCAAAAGCATTAAAAGTTCTAAATATTGCACCAATATTCCCCGGTTTTTCTGGTTTATCTAAGATTAATAGCAATTCATTTTCAGAAAATTTAACTTTAGTTATATCAAATTCTTTTCTTTTAACTATTGCAATAATTTGTGATGTTGATCTGTAGGTAATAGTCTCTATCAAATCTTTGCTTAATAAAAATTTTTTTTCACAATTATTATAAATAACGTTTTTAAAATCAAAATTTTTATTTGAGGTAAAAAATGAGTCAATTTCATAGTTTGAGTTAATACATAGATTGATTTCTTTTAAACCCTCTACAATAAACTTTTGATTTTTTTTTCGAACATTAGATTTTTTAGAAACTTTAACTAAAAATTTATATGTTTCATTGTTTTTACTACTAATAACTTTCATTTGATATCATTAAACTAAATTTGAAAATTCGCATATCTTTGAAAATATTTTATGAGCAAGATTTACTTTGATAATGCTGCTACCACACCAATTTCAAATGATGTAGTTGAAATCATGTATCAAGTTATGAAAAATAACTTTGGTAACCCATCCTCAATTCATTCTTTTGGTAGAGAATCTAGATCAATTATTGAACTAACTCGAAAAAATATTTCTGAAGAATTAAATGTAAAACCATCCGAAATTATATTTACATCAGGTGGAACAGAGTCAAATAATATGATAATAAAAGGGGCTGTTGAAACTCATAAAATTGAAAGAATTATTACAACAAAAATTGAACATAAGGCTGTATTAGAAACTGTTGAGTCTTGTAAAATCAAATATCATGTTGAATTAATATATCTGCCAATTGATAATAAGGGTTTACCTTCTTTAATTGAGTTAGAAAAAATTTTAGATAGTTCAAATAAAAGAACCTTAGTCAGTCTTATGCACATAAATAATGAAATAGGATCAATGATTGATTTAAATGAGTATGGTAATTTATGCAAAAAATATAATTCGCTATTTCATAGTGATACAGTTCAAACAATTGGACATTATAAATTAGATTTAAGTAAACTTAATATTGACTTTTTAACTTGTTCTGCTCATAAATTCCATGGTCCCAAAGGAATTGGTTTTGCTTTTCTTAGAAATAATTCAAAGCTCAATTCTTTTATTGAGGGAGGAAGTCAAGAGAGGGGATTGAGAGGAGGAACTGAAAGTATTCATAATATAGCAGGTTTAAATCTTGCATTTTTAAATGCATATAAAAATTTAGAAAAAGACTCAAAGAAGATAAAATCTATAAAAAAATATTTTATAGAAAAATTGACCCAAGAGTTTGATATTAAAATAAACGGTTGTAAAGATGAATCTAGCTATACAATACTAAATATTTTATTTCCAATTAGTATTTCTAAAAAGCCTATTCTAAATTTTAAATTGGATTTACATGGAATTGCTTGTTCAGGCGGTAGCGCATGTCAATCTGGAAGTGATAAACCTTCTCATGTTCTAAGTGAAATTCTTGGACCAGATTTGATAAAAAATATTTCTATTAGGTTTTCATTCTCTAAATTAAATTCAATCGACGAAGTTGATAAAGTTGTTAGTTTTTTTAAAGAATTTATTAATGAAAATTAATTTTTGAAAAAAAATATTTCTCGATAAATAGTAACATTACCAACCATATCTTCAATTTCAATTAATAGATTATTTTCATTTTTTAGATTTATAAAATTATCTGGTCTAAATTGAATGTAATTTTTCTTAGGTTCATATTCAAAAAGAGCCCATTTATCATTGATATAAGCTTTGTATTTTTTAATTCCAGTTTCTTCATCATTTATTAAGTATCCTAATTTTTGATTTTTATCAATTGTTTTATTTTTTCCAATTTTCTTAATTATTGGTTTAATGGTGTCATAATCTAGAAAATATTTTCCCAATGATTTGGTGTTGGCTATAAAGAAATTGTCTTTTAGTTTTGAGCTTGAAAAAAAACTATTTCCATTCATATCAGATCTTGCTAAGTATAACCCTTTTTTTGAATTAACATTTATTGGAAAATTTATTGAGAAAGATTTATTCACAGGAATATAGGGGTTCATCAAGTACAGTGTATCATTTTTAAAATCAAAATCGATAGTAGTATCTCTGTAGAATGTATTTTTCTTAAATTTTACATTTGCGTTATTGTAAGTTAAATCATAGCTTAAGTCAGCTCTGATTTTTTTATTAAACTCTACACTTTTTATTCCTCCAAACTTTTCTATGCTATCACCAATCATTTTTATTTTAACATAGGTGTTATTTTTATCTAAATCTGAAAGTTGAATAGTAATATCTTTAGTTTCTAAATTTTTTACATAAAATTTTCCTGACTGATTTCTTCTTACAAACTTATAATCACTATCAATTTCATTGTTAAGTAAAATTATTTTTGAGTTATTTTCAATTAATTCTCTAAAGTCTAAGTGTTTAAGAAATAATCTTTTTTCATCAAAAGTCAAAGAATCAAATTTAAATTCTATCAAATCATTATTCTTTTCTTTTAATAAAATCTTATATGTACCATTTACATTGTATGTGAAGCTTTGTTTATCAATAGTCTCAATTCCAAAAAAAATAGTATCCACTGACTTTAGTTGAGTTTGATAAATACTGTCATTAATTTTTTTTATTTTAAGTCTTTTCTTGAATAATGAACCTTTCTTTTCTTTGTACGCAAATAGTTTTCTTACTTCAGGTCTTATAGAATCTGCAACTTTATAATTATAATTTAATGGGTTTAGAGGAATATCATTGTGTGTTCTAATTTCAAAATGAAGGTGAGGTCCAAATGAGGTTCCTGTATTTCCCGAATAACCAATTATTTGCCCTGCCTTTATCTTTAGCTCATTTTCTTTAAAAAATTTGTTTAAAGTAAATGTTTCAGCTTTGTATTGGAAGTATTTGATCTGATCATCAATTTCTTTACTAAAGTCTTGAAGATGTCCATAAACTGATTTTAAACCGTTTGAATGGTTTATATAAATTACTTTTCCATATCCTACAGTTGAAACTTGAATTCTAGAAATATAACCATCATCAATAGATCTTATAATTTCTCCTACTTTGCCTTTAGTTTTTATATCTATTCCGGTATGAAAACCACTTGATCTTATTTCTCCAAAATTTCCACTTAACAAAATGTCATATTCAATTGGACGATAAAAATGGTTTTGTGTAAAACCTAAGTAAAAAGTAAAAAAAGTAATAATGTAAAATAATTTTTTCAATGCTTGTTTTTCTTTTCGTACTAAAAAATAATTACCTTTAAAATTAAATAATAGCTTAATATTTTGAAAGAAAGTTTAACTATAATTGAAGAACTAAAAAGTAATACTGAGTTATTAATTAAAACCTTGAATGGTTTAAAATTTTCAAATAATGAACTTTCTAATGAACTTTCTAATGCAAAAAAAATGTTGAAAGAAAAGGATGATGTAATTACTAAATTGAAAGAAAAATATCATGCCTTAGAAATGGGGAAAGCTATTGTAGGTAGTAATGATAAGAATAAAACAAAAAGAAAAATTAAAAAAATGATTAATGAAATTGATGATTGTATCATTCAATTAACATCTTAATGCAAAAAATTAAACTAAATATTGCCAACAGAATATATCCTTTAAATGTTAACCCATCACAAGAGGAAATTCTTAGAAAAGCTTCTAAGCAAATCAATGACATGGTGAATGAATATGAAAAAAAATATGCTGTCCAGGATAAGCAAGATAGTTTGGCAATGTGTGCTTTACAAATCATTAGTCAGTCTGAAAAATTTTCAAAAAGTGAAAGCAATCGCATTAATGAAATTAACGATAAGTTAAATTCAATTAATGATTTAGTTATTCAGAGTTTAGATTCTTAACGTTCATTAAAATAAAATTATATTACCTACATCAGATTTTAATTTGGTAAACTCAACGCTAATAAATTAAAAAGAGTGAGTCTAGATCCTAGAGCGTGCCTTTTTTAAGGATTATCGAATATTTAGTTAGCTCTAAACTTGTATAAATGGAGTTTATGCAATCAATCTGTATGTAGGTTTTTTTTTAAAATAAAATCATGAATGAATTAATTTATATAGTAATTGGATCTTTAATCGGAGGAGTTACTCTTTTTATAATCAATAAAATTTCAAATAAAAAATCCGTTGATAATGCTAAGACTAGTGCTGATAAAATATTAAATGAAGCACGTGCAGAAGCTGATAATATAAAGAATAATAAAATCCTTCAGGCAAAAGAAAAATTTTTAGAATTAAAATCTGAACATGAAAAATATATACTTTCAAAAAATGCAGAGCATAATGATAAAAATCAAAACTTAAAGCTAAAAGAAAACGAAGTCAATCAAAAATCAAAGAAAATAGAAAAATTAAAAACTGACTTAGAAGAAAAAATCAAAACCTTTGATAAAAAAAATGAATCAGTTGAAAAAAAGAAACTAGAGATTGAAAAGATTCTTAAAAATCAAGTAAAAGAGATTGAAAAAATTGCCGGCTATTCTGCTAATGAAGCCAAGGATGAATTATTGAAAATTTTAAAAGATGAAGTTAAATCTCAAGCACTGGAAATTTCACAAAATATAATTGATGAAGCTAAATTATCGGCTAAACAAGAGGCTAAAAAAATTGTTATTAGCTCTATTCAAAGATTAGGTACTGAGGAAGCTATTGATAATTGTGTTTCTGTCTTCAATATTGAATCTGATGATCTAAAAGGGAGAATAATAGGAAGAGAAGGTAGAAATATTAAAGCTATTGAAAGTGCCACAGGTGTTGAAATTATAGTTGACGATACTCCTGAGGCAATTATACTTTCTTGTTTTGATTCTGTAAGAAGAGAGGTAGCTCGTTTATCATTAAAAAAGTTAGTTACTGATGGTAGAATCCATCCTGCACGAATTGAAGAGGTCGTTAAAAAAACATCAAAAGAAATAGAAAATGAAATTATTGAAATTGGTAAGAGAACTGTAATAGACTTAGGAATTCATGGCTTACACCCTAACTTAATCAAAGCTGTTGGGAGAATGAGATTTAGATCATCCTATGGTCAAAACTTATTGCAACATTCAAAAGAAGTTGCTAAGTTATGTGGAATCATGGCTTCTGAGCTTGGTTTAAATCCTAAGCTTGCAAAAAGAGCTGGGTTATTACACGATATAGGTAAGGTTCCTGAGGAAGAGACAGAGACTCCACATGCTTTACTTGGAATGCAATGGGCTGAAAAATATGGTGAGAAAAGTGATGTTTGTAATGCGATTGGTGCCCATCATGATGAAATTGAAATGGATAATTTAATATCTCCAGTTGTTCAAGTATGTGATGCTATCTCTGGAGCAAGACCAGGCGCTAGGAGACAGGTAATGGAAAGTTATATGCAGAGATTAAAAGACTTAGAAAGTGTTGCTTATAGTTTTGATGGGGTTAATAAAGCTTTTGCTATACAAGCAGGAAGAGAATTAAGAGTGATGGTTGAAAGTGAAAAAATTGATGATGAAATGTCTAAAAAACTTTCATTTGAGATTTCTCAAAAGATTCAAACTGAAATGACATATCCTGGACAAGTCAAAGTAACTGTGATTAGAGAAACTAGGTCTGTAAATGTTGCTACTTAATTTTTTTATAAGTTAATCCATTACCAATATTAACTTTTATTGGTGTCAGATTTTTACCAAATGTTTTTAAATAATTTTTAGAAACATCTTCAATAAAAGTGTTAATATGATTTTTTTCGATTAAATTAATTGTACATCCACCAAAACCACCACCCATCATCCTTGAGCCTAAAACATAATTTAATTTTTTGGTAAAATCAACAATATAATCAAGTTCAGAACAACTAACTTCATAAAGGTCTTTTAGTCCTTTATGAGATTTATACATTAATTCTCCAAAATCTTTAAAATTGGATTGTTTTAGTAACTCTGAACTGGATACAGTTCTCTCATTTTCATCTATAACAAAATATGCTCTATTAAATATAATTATGTCTAATTTGTCTTTTACTTGATTTAATTCATTAAGTGTATAATTGGCCAGTCTTCGACTATCATTAAAATGAGAGTTTAAAATACTTTCAGCTTCCTGACATTCATTGACTCTATCATTATAGGCTGAATCTATTAAACTATGTTTAACATTTGTGTTTAAAAGTAAAATACCAATAGATTCACTTTTAAATTTTATATAATTATAGTTTGAGTTACCACAATTTAATAAAATTAGATTATCCTTAAGTCCATAGTTGATAGTAAATTGATCCATTATTCCTCCCTGTAATCCAATAAAATTTCTTTCAACATAACTTACAATTTTTACAATATCTGATTTATCATATTTTAAATCAAATAACTCAATTATAGCTCTTGAAAAACCTGAAATTAGTGCTGATGATGAACTAATACCTGCTCCAATTGGAAGGTTAGATTTTATTGAACATTTAAAGGCTGTGATTTTGTTATCTTTTTTTTTGAAAAAATCAATTGTTCCAAGCATGTAATTATGCCAGTGAGTATTACTTTTTTCAATTTTATTTAAATTGAAAACTAGAGAATGCTTAATCGTATCTGATTTAATCTCACAATTATTATTATCTGTTTTATAAATTTCAAATATTATTTTTTTATCAATTGCTCCTGGGAGTACATGGCCTCCATTGTAATCGGTGTGTTCTCCAATTAAATTTATCCTTCCTGGTGATTCAACTTTAATTATCATTTATATTACTTAATTTTAATTCCCATTCCCATGCTGTCTTTAAAGCATTAGAAATCTCATTTTTTGAATGCCAACCAATAGTTTTATTTACTTTTTCAGTATCAGCATAGGCTGATGTTATGTCACCATTTCTTCTATCGCCGATTCTATAATTTAACTTTATTTTATTTATTTCTTCAAACATTTTTACTAGCTCTAAAACTGTAATGCCTTTGCCGGTACCAACATTAAAAAAATCATAAAAATTTTCATCTTTAATAATTGAGAGATATTCAATTGCAGCGACATGAGCCTCGGCTAAATCTTTAATATGAATATAATCTCTGATACATGTACCATCTCTTGTAGGATAATCATTACCAAAAATTGTAAGTTCTTTTCTTTTACCGATAGCTGTTTGAGTGATATAAGGAACTAGGTTGTCTGGGATTCCATTTGGAAGTTCTCCAATTAGTGAAGATTCATGAGCTCCAATTGGATTAAAATACCTAAGACTAATTGCATTTATGTTTCTACTTTTAATTGTCTGTTTTTGTATTATTTCTTCACAAATCTTTTTTGTTTCACCGTATGGTGATTCTTGATTTACAACTGGACTTGATTCATCAATTGGTAATTTTTTAGCTTGACCATAAACTGTACAACTTGAACTAAATATAAGATCAATTTTTTCTTTTCTTGATGAAATAATTTCAAGTAAATTCTCTGTTGATCCAACATTATTATCATAGTATAATTTTGCATTCTTTACACTATCAGAAACAGATTTAAGTGCTGCGAAATGTATAATTCCACTAAAAATAGAGTTTTTAAAAATTGAATTTAATTCATCTTTATTTCTTAAATCAATTTTGTGAAATTCAGGTCTTTTTCCAGTAATTTTTTCAATATTATCTAAAACTTTAATATTGGAATTAACTAAATTGTCAATAATAATTACATGATAACCTTTATTAATTAGCTCAATAGCAGTGTGCGAGCCAATATATCCCAAACCTCCTGTAACTAAAATTTTCAATAAATATTTTATTTTAATCCTTAAAGTTAACTTATTAGTAACATTTATATTCAATTCATTGATTTTTTTATAATTAAGAGATATATTTAAGTATAAACACACATATAATGAAAAAATCTTTCTTACTATTTATAATTTTCCTAATGTCCAGTTGTTCTAATAAAGATACAAGACCTAATATTTTATTTATAATGTCTGATGATCATGCATATCAAGCAATAAGTGCATATGATACCAGATTAATTGAAACTCCGAATATTGATAGGATAGCTGATGAAGGTATTTTATTTACAAATGCATGTGTTACAAATTCAATTTGTGCGCCCTCAAGAGCTGTAATTTTAACTGGAAAGCATAGTCACTTGAATGGTAAAATTGATAATCATGCAAAATTTGATACAACTCAGGTTACATTTCCTCAACTTTTTCAAAAAGCAGGATATCAAACAGCTATGTATGGTAAATTACATTTTGGAAATAATCCCAAGGGAGTTGATGATTTTTGGATATTGCCTGGTCAAGGTGATTATATTAATCCCAAATTTTTGGGTGAAAAAAAAGACACTTTGGTTACAGGTTATGTCACTGATGTAATTACTGATTTAACATTGGATTGGTTCAAAAATAAAAGAGATAAAAATAAACCATTTATGATGATGTATCTCCACAAAGCTCCACACAGAGCTTGGTGGCCTAGTCCTGAGAAATTCGCAGAATTTTATGAAAAGAAATTTCCAGAACCTGAAACTTTATTTGATGATTATTCCAACAGAGGCTCTGCTGCTAAATCAGCTGAAATGAATTTGCTAACCCACATGCAATATATGCATGATAGTAAAGTTAGACCAGATGTAATTGAAGAAATGAGAAAAGTTGAACCCGAAATTATTTATGTCAGAGGAGATGGAACATTGATGAGACCAACTGCAAGAGGGTTTAATGGACCTTTTGGTAGGGCAAATGAGGATCAAAGAAAAAAATATAATGTGACTTTGGATAAAATAAGTGAAGATTTCAAAACGAATTGGCCCAATATGAATGATGAAGAAAAAATGAAATGGAAATTTCAAAGATATATGCAAGATTATTTAGCTACTATATCATCTGTTGATGATAATGTTGGAAGGGTTTTAGATTATTTAGATGAAACAGGTTTAGATAAAAATACTATAGTAGTCTACACTTCTGATCAAGGATTTTATTTGGGTGAACATGGTTGGTTCGATAAAAGATTTATTTATGATGAATCATTTAAAACACCATTGATGATAAAGTGGCCAAACAAAATTAAGCCTGGAATTTCCAGTGATGAGATGGTTCAAAATTTAGATTATGCTCAAACATTTCTTGAAGCAGCTATGATTGATGCGCCTGAAGATATGCAAGGTGAAAGTTTAATGCCATTACTCTTGGGTGACAACGATAAATGGACAAGAGAGGAAGTTTACTATCATTATTATGAATATCCTTCAGTCCATATGGTTAAAAGACATTATGGAATAGTTAATAAAGAATATAAATTAGTTAGGTTTTATTATGATGTAGATGAATGGGAATTGTATGATAGATTAAATGATCCTAATGAAATGAATAATGTTTATAATGATCCAGCCTATGCTGACGTAGTTAAAGATCTAAAGGTTAAACTAGCAGATTTAAGAATAAAATACAAGGATTCAGAAGAGTTAGACAAGAAATACTTGTACTAATGAGATTTATTCTTTTTCTTTTTGTTTTATTAACATCATTCAATTTCTATTCTCAAATTGAATTAAATTCTCTTTTTACTGATAACATGGTATTGCAGAGAAATGAAATGGTAAATGTTTGGGGTAAATCTAATGCAAATGAAATTGTAAAAATAAAAACTAGCTGGAATGATATCACATTTAAAGTTAGGTCAGATGATAATGGTAATTGGAATACTAAAGTTCAAACTAATTCTAAAAGAGGTTCTCAAACTTTAACTATTTCTACAAAATCTGAGACTAAAACAATAAGAAACATACTTCTTGGAGAGGTATGGTTTGGTTCTGGTCAATCTAATATGCAGATGTCATTTGAGGGTTATAGAAATGAACCAGTTCGTGGTTCATTGGAAATTCTTGAACACTCTAACAATAAAGAAATTAGATTAATTACTGTTCCAAGAGTTGCTAGTAAATTACCATCAAATAATTTTGAAGGTAAATGGGAAGTTTCAAATCCTGAAGATGTTAGAAAGTTTAGTGCTGTTGCTTATTCATTTGCTTTATTAATTAATAAAACTTTAGATGTACCTGTAGGAATAATTCATAACTCCTGGGGAGGCACACCTGCTGAAGCATGGACTGAAAAAAGTTTCTTAGAAAATAATTTTGAAGAAGGTGTTATCAAAAATAACCGTGAAGATAAACGACTAAATCATGAACCTTCATACCTATTTAACGGAATGATTAATCCACTAATTCCTTTTACAATAAAAGGTGCATTATGGTATCAGGGAGAAGGTAATGTTTATAGAGCAAATTTTTATTCTAAGCTAATGAAGGTAATGGTGGATAGTTGGCGTTCAAAATGGAATCAAGGTATTTTCCCGTTTTATTATGTTCAAATCGCACCTTTCAGATATAATGGTCCTGATAATGACTCTTCTGCATATTTAAGAGAATCGCAATTAGAAGCTATGAATATTATTCAAAATTCAGGAATGGTTGTTACAAGTGATATTGGAGATTTAAATTCAATTCATCCACCTGAAAAAATTGAAATTGGAAATAGACTAGCCTATTGGGCATTAAATAAAACATACAATATTAAAAATGTAGTTCCCTCAGGGCCAATAGTTGAATCATATAATATTAATAATAATAAAGTTGAGATTAATTTTAAATATGCATCAACTGGTTTTTATCAATTCAATGGTCCTCTCAAAGATTTTGAAATAGCTGGTAACGATGGTGTTTTTTATAAAGCAAATGCTAAAATATCTGGTTTGAAAATTATTGTAGAATCAGCTGATGTTAAAGAACCAAAAATGCTGAGATATGGTTGGAAAAATTATTTTGAATCAACACTTTTTAATATTGATAAATTACCAGCATCCTCATTTTTTATTAGAGATTTATCAAAATAATTAATCTATTTTTTAGAATAATTTAATTCTTCAAAACTTATCATGTTTTTTATTATTTAAATGTGAATATTTCATAACTTATTTGTTATGAAAAATATTATTTATACTACAATATTATTTGTTTCATTAAGCCTTAATTCTCAAAATTGGATTAATGATTCAAATTGCGACTCTCAATCTTATGAGATACTAAACGAAGCAATTACGCATCTTGCAAATTTAGAGCAATTAACAGCTTTAGGTATGGCAAAAGCTGCTCAGATGGCAGATTCTGGATGTGAATGTGCTAAGTTGGTTATCGCTGCAACATCAACAACTAACCCTAATTTAGGAACAAGAAAAGCTAAATTAGATGCAGTTAATGTTCAACTTCTCTCACCTGAAGAAAAAGCTTGGTATGATCTTCTTGTTGAAACAACTAAAGGTGAAGAAAACACTTGGTCTGATGTATATTCAAACGCAGTTGAAAAGTTTTCAGATAGCCCTCTAATTAATTGGGTTGGAATTCGTGGAGGAAATTGGGATGGATATATGGCGTTTTCTAAAAACTTTCCAGAAAATGCTTCTGCTGCTTTAAATATGGTTGCTTATGGATATGCATATGGTCAATATGGAGATTCACCTGATTTTGAAGCTGCATATGATGCTATTTCAAAATCAAGAGCCTTACACAATGGTCCAAATGCTTTAGATTCTAAAGCTGAAATCGCTGCCATGGAAGGTGATTATCAAAAGGCATTTAACAATCAGTTTAAAGCACGTGATTTTGCATTTTTCGCATCACCATATGATGCTAAACTTAGAACATATTGGAGAACTGTCAATAAAGATGATCTGTCAAATTATTTGAAAGATGCTCAATCTAAACTTCAAGAAGCAATAACTACGGGTAACCTAGAAGAATACAAAAAGTATGTTGCAGAAGATATTGATTTAGTTACTGGTGATTCCAATCTTGGAGAATTTTATGTTTATTCAGATGACGATGTAACTCGTGAAAGAAATTTTACTTGGGATTCATTTGATTTAAAAGATATGGAAGTTCATTTTATGCCTGACATGACAATGGCAGTCATCACTTTTTATGCTGAAGGTTCCTATACATTTACTGATTCTAAAGAAAATGTGAAGTATAGCACAAGAGCATCTTCAGTATGGATTGCTGCTGCTGATGGAAGTTGGAAATCAGTTCATTCAAATTGGGCTCCTATGAAAGATGGTGAAGGAATACCTGGAGAATAGCCCTTCTTTTTAATTTTATCAAAAACCCGACTGAGTTCGGGTTTTTTTTATGCTATAATATAAACCTGGTAGTGATGAAACTGCTGCTGATATTGTAAATAATAGTCCAATACTAGTTGAAAGTTCACTTGAAAGACTTAATGTAGAAGCAGCTGAGAAAAAAACATATTCTCTAATTCCTATTCCACCAAAAGAAAAAACAGATAGGACAGATGATATTATAAATACACTTAGAATCTCAAGAAAAAACGTATTTATTCCGAGTGCGAAAATTATTGATATTATTGATAAAAATTGAAATAAATGAACAATTATAGATAAAATAAAGCTTTTAGAATATCCTTTATTGTCTTTAAAAATTAATTTAACAAGATTTAACCCAATTAAATAAATTATAAAAATTGATAAAAATTTAATTGAATAATTTAAATCAAATAACAATCCATTTTCTAAAAATATGATTAGCATGAAAAGAACACCCAAGCCAATTAATCTGTCTTGAATAATTAATTTTATTGTGTTTTTTACTTTCCAACTATAAAATTTTTTCATTAAATATGTTTTATATAAATCACCACCAATTCCGCCAGGAACAAAAAAATTGTAAAACATTCCTATCAGATATAATTTACCATTTTCTTTGAACGATAATTTATAACCATTCACGCTCATTAAGTTTCTAAGTCTTTCCGATGATATTATTTGAGAAATAAAATATAAAATAGGACTTAGTGAAAATAACATTAAGTCTGATTCCTTGAGAACTAAGGTCAATGAATTTATATTAATTTTTGAAAATGTTAGATATATAAACAAAACACTTAAAGAAATCTGGATAATTGATAACAATGTTTTTTTCACACTTCAAACTTACAACTTTGATTAATTAGATTTAAATAGATATAAAAAGAACTTCTATCGTTATTTTTTTAATCATTACTAAAATATATTTGGCGACATAAATTTTAGTTATTAAAAAACTTATTTTAATCTTTTTTTTCATTGTTAATCTAACAATTCAATCTCAGGAAAGATCTTATGATTCTTTAAAGTTAGATGAGGTATTTATAACTGCAAGTAAGATTGAAAGAAATATTTCATCAGCACCATTAAATTCTATTTTGATAAAAAAAGAAAAAATTGAAAATTATGCTTCAATAAGGTTAGATGATATATTAAGAGAAGAAAATGGATTATTTACGGTTCCAGACAATACAGTGCCGGGTGTCGAGGGTATTCAAATACAAGGTTTATCTTCTGATTATGTTCAGATTCTAGTAGATGGAGTTCCAAGTGTTGGTAGACTTTCTGGAAATTTGGATTTAAATCGATTTGCTGTTTCCAATTTAGAAAGAATTGAAATAGTTAAAGGCCCATCTTCCTCATTATATGGTTCTTCGGCAATTGGTGGAGTAATTAATTTAATTACTAAGAAGAATTTTGATGATAAAATCAATTTTCACTTTGATCAGTCTGTAGGTTCAAATAAATTATTTGATTCAAACATTTTAATTTCAAAAAAAATAAAAAATAACAATATTTCTTTTTCATACAATCGGTTATCTTCAAATGGTTATGATTTAGACAATAATGATGGATTTAGAACAGTAGATCCTTATAAAAATCATACTTTTTCAGGCGTATATAATGCTGATTTCAAAAATGATTTTGCGCTTTTTCAATCAATAAAATTTTATAAACAAGATCAAAATTCATTGAATTCAAATAATAAACAAGTAGAAAATAGCTCTCATACAAAATTTTCGAAGAAGTTTAAAAAAAATATCAAAACTGAATTAGAGTTATATTACACAGAATTTAATAATGATGAGTTTTTATCAAGTGGTGATTTATCTTCATTTTTTTATCATAAATTATTAAAATCCGAAATAAGATTTTTTAAAAATTTAAAAAATAATTCAAGTTTAACCACAGGAATTTCACTTGAAAATGAACTATTAAATAGATCATTTTTTTCAGGAAATGTAAAATCTAATTTAGTTAATGTATACTTTCAATATGATAAGTTAATTAATAATAAAATTAATTTCATTATTGGATCTAGATTTGATAATCATAGTGATTACGAAAATGAATTAAGTTCCAAGTTGTCATTAAAGTATTTTTTATCCAACAGCATCTCATTCAGTGCATCTATTGGTCAAGGGTTTAAAGCTCCTGATTTTAGACAACTTTATTTAAATTTTTCAAACAGTATCACTGGTTATTCCGTTTTTGGTAAGTTCGAAGAAATTAATGGAATCAATAGACTATTTAATAATAATCAATTATTAAATCTATTAATTCAAAAAAATGAGTTAGGAGGTGAGTTATATCCCGAACAATCAGTTGGTTTAAATTTTGCCTTCAAACTAAATCTTCAAAACTTTACCAGTTCAATTAATTTTTTTAGAAATGATATTAAAAACTTAATAGATACTAGAATTTTAGCTACTAAAGTAAATGGTCAAAATGTTTTTGGATATGTAAATATTGATAAAATATTTACTCAAGGAATTGAGTTTAATAATGATATTTCAATATTTGAAAATTTTGATATAAATTTTGGATATCAATTATTATTTGCTCGTGATAAGGAAAACTTTAGAAATATTAAAAATGGTAATGTTTACGCTAGAGATCCAAACACTCTTCAAAGTATTGTAATTAAAAGAAATCAGTATTTAGGCCTTCCTAATCGATCAAGACATAATATTAATTTAAATCTTGGCTATAAAAACAATATCTTTTTAAGATTTATGTATCGATCTAAATTTGGAATTTATGATACCAATGGCAATGAATTAATAGATAACTATGATTTATCAATTGTTAAGCCTTCAATTAATTTCAATGCAACATATTCTTTAAAAATATTTAAAAAAGCAATGCTTGCAATAACAGTTAAAAACATTACTAATTATACTAATACAGATTTTTTACCCAATATTTCTGGAAGAGAATATCATTTAAAATTTTCTTATGATATTAATTAGAATTCAGGAACTTTTTTGGTGTTGTTCCAAATTTCTTTTTGAATGCATTTATAAAGTGGCTTGATGTGCTGTAACCTAAATGCAAAGCAACTTCATTTACATTATGATTTTTTGATGTCAACATTTGACTTGCAACATTCATTTTATGTTCAAATAAATATCCAAAAACTGTGTTACCATAAACTTGTTTGAAGCCTTCTTTTAAGTTTTTTACTGAGATATCAACTTCGCTCGAAAGTTCAATTAAAGATGGTGGTTCAGTCATTTTAGAAATAATAATTTCTTTTGCATCTCTAATTTTTTTTACATTATTGTCGTCTGATAAAAATGGACAAACATCAATGTTTGGATTACTAGATGCATTAAAGTAAATACTTAATAATTCAAAAATTTTTCCTCTTATATATAAAGACTTTACATTTTTTCCGATTTTTTCATTGATAATTTGATTTAAAACAGCAATCATTGTAGGAGATAGGGGTTTATCTTTGTAAAATTTTTTATTGATATTATTTTCACTAAGAAATGGAATAGTTTGAGAATCTTTTGAAAATAAGCCATGTAGCTTTTCAATGCTTATTAAAACACTAATTAACCTTGAGTCCTTTTCAATTCTAACATCAATTGGTAAGGCTGTTATTGGATTATAGAGTAAGATAGACATTTCATTATCTAGAGGAAGACAGTAACTACCCTTATTATAAATGAAATTACACTTACCTTTTAGGCAAAAATGAAATTGAATAAAATTTTTATCAGTCTCAAAAAAAATTGATTTAGTTTCATTATCAATATTTATGAATTTGTATAATGTAAGCTCATCGTCAATCCAAAATTTTACATCAGAACTTATTTCGATATTTTTCACTTTAATAAATTAAATTTTAGTATTAACAATTTGTGTGCCTAATTCTAATATTCATCATAAATATAAATATTTAATTCATCAATTCTCCTTTTGATATTATTTGTTCCTCATGCGTTATTTTAGTTAGAATGGGGTTTTTATTTTTGGACCCTAATTAAATAATAATATGAAACATTTTAAACTCTTATTGATGCTAACTTTTTTGTTTGTATCATGTAGCAATGAAGAAGAACAACTACCTGTAATATCTGCTGTTTACAATAATTTACATGCTCCGCAAGAAGGCGGTCAAGGTCAACCTATCTCAGGCCCATTTACGAAGTTTAGTTTTGAAACTGGACAAACTACTTCAGGAAATGATTGGGATGTGGCGTTTAGAGGAACAACTATACTTGTTAATGGTGGTTCAGAAGTTGGTATTGGTGATGAACCAGCTAGAACTGGAGAAGGTGCTGTTTCAATTGTTGACGGTGTTTTTAATTCTGTTTTAAGTGCTGATGGTTTAGCTTTCTCACAAGATTCATCATCAGGAACTGCTGTGCTTCCTGGAAGCGGAAATGGATGGTATGTTTACAACCCTCAAGCTTATTTGATAACCCCTATTCCTGGAAAAATTTTAGTTTTTAAAACTAATAATGGACACTATGCGAAGCTTGAAATTTTAAGTTATTATAAAGATGCACCATCAAGCCCAAATGCAATGCAAGATCCATCTAGATATTATACATTCAATTATGTTTATAATCCTAATAAGGGAAATATGGATCTTCAATAATTATTGAATATTTACATAGAAGAAAAACCTCGAATATTCGAGGTTTTTTTTTATATTAAATTAATGTTTCGTTATTTAATTTTAGTTTTTTTATTTTCTTTCTTCAATTTAAACTCTCAAACTTTGTCAACTCATGATTCAATTTTAATCACAAGTGTCATGGATAAACAAAAACAAGCATGGAATAATTTTGATATTGATGAATTTATGAAAGGTTATTTAAATTTTGAAAATTTGGTTTTTTCTGGTAAAAATGGACCTGTATATGGATGGGATAATATTAAAGAAAGATATTTGAGAGCATACTCAAGTAAAGATGAAATGGGAGAATTATCTTTTAAAATTGATAATATTTTTATGATTGATTATAACTCAGCAATTCTTATTGGAAGATTTTTTCTAAAAAGAATAGTTGGTGATTTATCTGGTCATTTCACATTAGTTTTTAAAAAAGTAAATAATAAGTGGTTTATTATAAGTGACCACACTTCCTAACTATGAAAAGAAATATATTAATTACTTTATTTTTTTGTCAAATATTAATTTCCCAAAATAATTGGGATAATCTAATCCATGAAGATCTATCCAACTGGGAAATAAAGCAAGGTTCAGCTGAATTTGAATTAAATGATGGAGTTATTTCATCTGTATCAATATTAAATTCACCAAGCACATATCTTGGAACAAAAGACTTTTATTCTGATTTTATTTTAGAATTTGAAGTTTTCGTTGATAAAGGTCTTAACTCCGGAGTTCAGTTCAGAAGTTTGATTAATGAAAATGCTAATAAATGGAATAAAGTATATGGGTATCAATGTGAATTAGATACTGATGAGTACAGACGATGGTCTGGAGGTATTTATGATCAATCAAGAAGAGGATTGTTTTTGTATCCAATCACATACAGTGAAGAAAGTAGAAATTCATTTAAAAATAATCAATGGAACAAGTTTAGAATTGAAGCCGTCGGAAACATAGTTAAAACATGGATTAATGGAGTTCAGTGTTCATACCTAATCGATGATACTTCAAAAAAAGGTTTTATTGCTCTTCAAATTCATAGCATTAACAAAGATGAAAATATTGGAAAAAAAGTTATGTGGAAAAATATTAGAATTTTAACATCAGATATTGAAAATAATTTATGGAGCAATCAATCTCATGTAAGAATTATAAATAATGTTGATAATTTTTTAAGTGATGAAGAAATTCATTATGGATGGAAGTTTCTTTTTGATGGTGAAACAAGTAATGGATGGAAGAGTGCAAATAAAAATTCTTTTCCTGATCGTGGTTGGGAAATTAATGAAGGGATATTAAAGGTTTTAAAATCTGATGGGAGTGAATCAAATTTTGGAGGAGATATTGTTACCGTTGAGAAATTTTCAAATTTTGAATTAGAACTTGATTTTAAAATTTCAAAGGGGGCTAATAGTGGAATTAAATACTTTGTGGATACTGAAAAATATAAAGTTAACGGTTCTTCAATTGGTTTAGAATATCAAATTCTTGATGATTTCAATCATCCAGATGCTAACAAAGAAATCAGTGTTTATGAGTCAAATGGAAAAAATCAAGTATTGACAAAAAAATATATTAAAACTAATAGAACAGTCGCATCCTTGTACGACTTGATTGAAGCAGAAAACTTAATGGAAAATAGATCAAAAAGACCAGTAAGACCAAACACATGGCATAGAGCCAGAATTATTTCAAAAAATGGTCATGTAGAACATTGGTTAGATAATATTAAGGTTCTAGAATACAATAGATTTTCTCAAATGTTTAAATCACTAATTAAGTATTCGAAGTATTCTAAATATGAAGAATTTGGAAGATTAAATGATGGTCACATACTACTTCAAGATCATGGAGATGAAGTAAGTTTTAAGAATATTAAAATTAGAAAATTGCTATGAAAAAAAACAGAAGAAATTTTATCAAAAAAGCAATAATGTCTACAGTAGCATTAAGTTCATATAGTTTTGCAAATTCTTTATCAGCAAAATCCTATCGAAAAATAATTGGATCTAATGATAGAATTAATATTGCTGTACAGGGACTAGGTCGAAGGGGACCTGGTTTACTATATAATGCTTTAAGCTGTGAGAATATTGAGTTAACATGTATTTCCGACGTGATGGATAAGCAAATTGAAAAAATATCAAAAGGATATTTTGAAAGAACAGGAAAAAAAGTAAATGTTGAAAAGAAATTTAATAAGATAATTGAAGATAAAGATTTAGATGCGTTGGTTATTGCCACTCCTGATCATTGGCATGCATATAGCGCATGTAAGGCAATGGATTATGGTAAGCATGTTTACTTAGAAAAACCCTGTAGTCACAATATGTTTGAAAATGAAATGTTAGTTAAATATCAAAAACATTATAATTTAAAAGTTCAAATGGGTAATCAACAAAGATCATCAAGACAAACTACCGATTTAATTGATAAATTAAGAAATGGAATTATAGGAGAAACCTACAAAGCTGAAGCTTATTACAATAACAATAGACCCAAAGTTCCAAATCAAAGAATTACAGCCATACCATCTGGTCTTGATTGGGAGGAATTTCAAGGTCCAGCACCAAGAAGAGCATACACATATGATACTTGGGATTACAATTGGAGATGGTACGGATGGTTGTATGGCACAGGCGAAACAGGTAACAATGCAACACATGAATTAGATATAGCTCGCTGGGCACTTAACGTAGAATTTCCATCTTCAGTTAGTGTATACGCTGGTAAATACCATTATATTGATGATGGTTGGACAATGTATGACACAATGGAAGCGAAATTTAAATTTCCGGGGGATAAAACAATTACATGGGACGGTCAGAGTAGAAATGCCTTTGAAAAAGAAAAAGAAGGTGGTAGGGGAACTAAAATTTGGGGATCTAATGGATCTGTATTTGTAAATAGAAATGGATATAAAATTTTTAATCTTTCTGGTGAGAAAATATATGATAGTGATAATGATGAAAAGTTTAGTAATATAACTAGAAACATGACTCAATATCACTTTGAAAATTTCTTTAATTCAATAAGAAATGGTGAAAAGTTAACTTCTCCAATTGATGATGCAGCTGTTAGTCAAAGCATGACACATTATGCTAATATGGCTTATAGAACTGGAAAAAGTTTTGAAATAAATTCCCTTGATGGATCAATTAAAGATAATAAAGTAAAAAAAATATGGTCCAGAGAATATGAGAAAGGTTGGGAAATAAATAATGTCAGCTAGAATTAAGTGCTTCCAGTCTTTTAATCAATGGAGGATGAGAGTAGTGTACGAATACATAAAATGGATGAGGATAAATATTAGATAAACTATCGACAGAAAGTTTTTTTAATGCTAATTCTAAATCCTTACCGCTATAGGTTTGTTTGGCAAATTTATCAGCTTCATATTCATTTTTTCTGCTTAAAATATTCGTGAATACTCCAATTAAAAGTCCAATTGGGCTAAAAAGCATTGAAAAAACAATTAGACCTAGATGAAAACTTGTAATTTCTCCACCCAAAGAATTAATCAGATCCGAATTATTTAAACATAATTCTAGTAAGTAAGTCATTAATCCAATTTGAATTATAGTTAAAACTAGACCTTGAAAAATATGATTTTTCTTATAATGTCCAACTTCGTGAGCTAAAACAGCAACAAGTTCTTCTTCAGTGTGTTTCTCCAACAAAGTATCAAATAAAGCAATAGTTTTTTTTGGACCTATTCCTGAAAAAAACGCATTGGCTTTGGTGGACCTTTTAGATCCATCAATTATAAAAATATTACTCAAAGAATAACCTATTTTTTTAGAGTAATTTTCAATTTTATTTTTTAAACTTCCATCTTCTAACGGTGTTAATTTATTAAATAATGGTACTATTAAAGTTGTATAAAACATCTGTATAAATAAAGTGAAAAGAGATAAACCAAGCCAAAGGTAAATCCAAAAACCATTACTTATTTTACTATATAAAAGTAAAGCTACATAAAGTAAAATTCCACCTATTGTTAGCGCTAAAAACATTCCTTTTAATTTATCTAAAACAAAGGTTTTTAATGTTGTTTTATTAAAACCAAACTTAGTTTCAATTGAAAAAGTTGAATAATATTGGAATGGAGTTGAAACTATTAGATTAAGCACATAAAAAGAAAGAAAAAATAGTGATGACTGAACAAATATATTTTGATAATTAATCATAAAATAATCACTTACTTTTCCATAAATACCGAGAACCAATAAAGAAATTGTAATTAAAAAACTTATTGTGGATGAAATAAAAGATAATTTACCATTAATTTTCCTGTATTCTTTTGCTTTTAGATACTTGTCTTTTTGATAAAAGTCTTTTAATGATTTAGGTATTTCATCTTTCCAATTTCTATCATTCAAATATTCAAGAAGAGTTGAAAAAATATAATTAAAAGCGATTAAAATCAATAAAATAATTAACCAGTTTTGTGATGTCATAATTCAAAAATAATTGATAAGGTAAAATTATTGGAAATTAAAATGAAATAAA
>JAYNRW010000003.1:0-30104 GCA_038114965.1 Flavobacteriaceae bacterium
CCAGCATCATAATCAGAAATATTTATATCACTATTTATTTTTTCAGATTGAGGTAAAATAATTTTAGAAATAAGTATTGCTCCAGGTGCTGCCATTACCGATGCTGTTAGTAGATGCTTGGCAAATTCAACTTGCTTGGCAGGATCATCTCCTCCCAAAAAAGCTATGTAAGCAGCTAAAACTCCTCCAGCCACAGTTGCCATTCCTCCAATCATAACAAGCAAGATTTCAGATTTATTCATTTTAGGCAAATAAGCTTTGATAAGTAATGGAGCTTCAGTTTGACCTAAAAAAATATTTCCTATGACTGATAGGCTTTCAGATCCAGAAATTTTAAGAAACTTTGTATAAAGTCGAGCAAAAAAACTAACAACTTTTTGAATAATTCCAAAATAAAATAAAATTGAAGTTATAGCTGAAAAGAATATAACAGTAGGTAAAATTTCAAAGGCCCAAATGTAACTAGTAGTTTTTGGCTTAAGTAGGTCTCCAAAAACAAAAATTGTTCCTTCACGAGTGAAATCAATTAATTTTACAAAGATGGCTCCAGCTTTTTCAAAAAGTGATTGAATAAAAGGAACTTTTAAAATCAAAATCCCTAAAATTAATTGACTTATTAAAGCTAAGACTATAGTTTTCCAAGCTATTTTATTTTTTTGACTACTAAAAAGAAAAGCTATAAAGAGTATGGTAACAATTCCAATTATTCCTCTGTATAAACTTTCAAAAGAAAACCCTGTTGAGGAAACAAGTTCATTTTCAATAAATAGTAAGTTAGAATTTAAAATCAAATCTTATTTCCTTTGGTTAATTTCATCTCTTAATTTAGCTGCTAGCTCATAATTTTCTATTTCAATAGCATCACCTATTTTCTTATTTAATTCTTTGATTGATAAATTTTTATAATCTTCATCAAATTTTTTTTCAGTATTTTTTTCAGAAATTTCTTTCTTTAATATAATTCCGGCTTTATCCAATATTTTTGAATAGGTAAATATTGGTGATTCAAACCTCAATGCTAGCGCAATAGCATCTGATGTTCTTGCATCAATAATTTCTTCAACCTTATCTCTTTCGCAAATTAGACTAGAATAGAAAATTCCGTCAATTAGTTTATGAATGATTACCTGTTTTATATTAATTTCAAAATTTTTTGAAAAAGTCTTAAACAAATCGTGAGTTAGAGGTCTTGGAGGTTCAATGTTTTTATCCAATGCAATTGCTATTGATTGAGCTTCAAACCCTCCAATAACAATTGGTAATTTTCTTTCACCATCAACTTCTTCAAGAATGAGTGCATATGCACCATTTTGGGATTGGCTATATGAAATTCTATTTACGTTAAGTTCAATTAAATTCATTAGACATGGATAACTAATTCAAAAATAGAAAATTAGTTGTTTCCAGCCTTGAACGCTTTAAGTTTTTCGTTTAATTTAGGAACTACATCAAAAGCATCTCCTACTATTCCATAATCGGCAGCTTTAAAAAATGGAGCTTCAGGATCTGTATTAATCACAACTTTAACTTTAGATGAGCTAACACCAGCAAGGTGTTGAATTGCACCTGAAATTCCAATTGCTATGTATAAGTTTGTAGCAACTGGTTTACCAGTTTGACCAACATGTTCACTGTGCGGTCTCCAACCCATATCAGATACTGGTTTTGAACATGCAGTAGCAGCCCCTAATGTTTTTGCTAAATCTTCAATAATATTCCAGTTTTCAGGTCCCTTTAGACCTCTACCTGCTGAAACAACTATATCAGCATCAGCAATTGAAATATCTCCTAAACCATGTTCTACTGACTCTGTGGTTAGTGTTGAATCAGGAATTGTAAAATTTATCGATATTGATTCTGGATCAGATTTTTTTTCAACTATTCCAAAAGAGTTATTATAAATTCCAATAAGTTTTTTTTCATGTTTAACTATAGTATCACTAAATGCTTTGTTTGAGTAAGTAGATCTTTTAAGTGTAAAAGGGTCTAAACTAGAAGGAAGTTCAACTACATTAGAAACATATGATGAATTTGTTTTAACAGATAATGATGGGGCTAAATACTTGCTGTCTGCACTTCCTCCAATAATTATAGTGTCAATTGATAAACTTTTACAAGCTTGAGCAATTATATCAGCATACTTTTGAATATTAAAATCAGAAAGTTTATTATCATTTATATTTAAAATTTTATCAGGACCGTAGTTAGAAAGTTGTGTTGTGTCATCAATATTAAACGACAAAACAATTAATTCTGTTGCTAATTGATCAGCTAATCCTCTTGCATAAGAAATAATTTCAAATGAATTTTTCTTCGGTTTAGATTTGTTTGATTCTATGTATGCTAAAACTGCCATTGTTAAATAACTTTTGCTTCGTTATGTAGTAATTTGATTAATTCATCTAAGTTGTCAGGATCAATCATTTTTATTTCTCCTTTTTCCTGAGGTTTATAAAATTTTATAGTCTCAGTATTAATATTATTTTCATCAACCTCAATCACATCCAGTGGTTTCTGTCTAGCTTGCATGATGCCCCTCATATTTGGAATTTTTAGATCACTTTCTTCAACCAATCCTTTTTGACCACCAATTACTGCTGGTAAATCAAAAGTTAGTGTTTCAGTTCCTCCCTCAATTTCTCTCTTTGCAGTAACTTTATTATTAGTAATGTCAAGGCCAACACAATTTGTAATAAAATTTATTCCTAATAATTCTGAAATTATTCCGGGAACCATATTTCCATTGAAGTCAATAGATTCACGACCTGCAATAATTAAATCATAATTATTTTTAGACACAAAATCAACTATTAATTTTGCAACTTGGAAGCTATCTTTCGGATCGCTATTAACTCTAATTGCTTTGTCAGCTCCAATAGCCAATGTTTTTCTCAATATTGGCTCAGTATCTTGTAATCCAACATTAATTACATCAATTGATGAGTTGTCTTTTTCTTTAATCCACATTGCTCGAGTTAATCCAAATTCATCATTTGGATTAATAACAAATTGAACACCATTTTTGTCAAATTGAGTATCGTTTTCAGTAAAATTAATTTTTGAAGTGGTGTCAGGGACGCAACTTATACAAACTAAAATTTTCATAAATCTTTATATGCTCAAATATAATAAAAATCAATTTATTATGCACGCATAGTATTTTATAAATTTATAAATAATTAAATGCTTTTTATTTATATTTTTGCACAAACTTTATTATGAGACAAATTCAATTTAGAGAAGCCATATGTGAAGCTATGTCTGAAGAGATGAGAAAAGATGAAAGCATTTATCTCATGGGTGAGGAGGTTGCAGAGTATAACGGTGCTTACAAGGCATCAAAAGGGATGCTAGATGAATTTGGTGATAAGAGAGTTATCGATACTCCAATTTCTGAATTAGGATTTGCCGGAATCGGCGTTGGTTCAACAATGACTGGAAATAGACCTATAATTGAATTTATGACTTTCAATTTTGCTCTTGTTGGAATTGATCAAATAATAAATAATGCAGCAAAAATAAGACAGATGTCGGGAGGTCAATTCCCATGTCCAATTGTTTTTAGAGGACCTACTGGTTCTGCTGGTCAATTAGCAGCTACTCATTCACAAGCATTTGAAAGTTGGTATGCAAATTGTCCAGGTCTTAAAGTTATTGTTCCTTCAAATCCATACGACGCTAAAGGGCTTTTAAAGTCAGCTATCAGAGATGATGATCCAGTAATATTTATGGAATCTGAGCAAATGTATGGTGATAAGGGGCAAGTTCCTGAAGAAGAATATTTAATTCCTATTGGAAAAGCTGAAGTCACAAGAGAAGGTAGTGATGTAACTATTGTTTCATTTGGAAAAATCATGAAAGAAGTTGTAAAAGCTGCTGAAAAGTTGAAGGAAGAAAATATTAATGTTGAAGTAATTGATTTAATAACTGTTAGACCTCTTGATTATGATACCGTAATTAAATCAGTTAAAAAAACTAATAGACTTGTTATTGTTGAAGAAGCTTGGCCGTTTGGAAATGTTTCAACAGAGATAACTTACCAAGTCCAAAACTCAGCATTTGATTATTTAGATGCTCCTATAATTAAAATTAATACTGCTGATACACCAGCTCCATACAGTCCAACCCTGCTGAAAGAATGGTTGCCAAATTACAATGATGTAATTAAAGCTGTAAATAAAGTTCTGTATAAGCAATAAATTTCTATTTTTGAACCCTCAAAAAAATATATTATGAATTTCAATCCGATATTTATTCCAATAGCCCTTTCTATTTTGGGTCTAATCTACATGTTCTTTAAAGCCAAATGGGTTAAAAAACAAGATCCGGGAAATGAAAAAATGGTTTCAATAAGTGCTGCAATAAAAAATGGTGCATTAGCTTTTCTTAATGCTGAGTATAAATTATTACTGTTCTTTGTTGTTGGAGCTTCAATTGCTCTTTTTGGTATTTCAACAATGGTTGAAACAACTAGTTGGTTGATAATTCCAGCTTTTATTGTTGGTGCATTTTTCTCTGGTTTGGCAGGAAATATTGGTATGCGAATAGCTACAGATGCTAACTCTAGAACCACACAAGCAGCTAGAACAAGTTTACCAAAAGCTTTAAATGTAGCCTTTGGTGGAGGAACAGTTATGGGGCTTGGTGTAGCTGGTTTAGCTGTTTTTGGATTGAGTTTATTCTTTATGTTTTTCGTAAATTACTTTATTACAGATGGAGGAAACTTTTATAATGAAATGACTGTTGTTTTAGAAGCATTAGCTGGTTTTTCACTTGGTGCTGAATCAATTGCTTTATTTGCAAGAGTTGGAGGTGGTATTTATACTAAAGCAGCAGATGTAGGAGCTGACTTAGTAGGAAAAGTCGAGGCAGGAATTCCAGAGGATGATCCAAGAAATCCTGCTACAATAGCTGATAATGTTGGTGATAATGTTGGTGATGTTGCTGGAATGGGAGCCGACCTTTTTGGCAGTTATGTAGCCACAGTTCTTGCTTCAATGGTTTTAGGAAATTATATTATTAAAGATATGTCTGATGCTTCATCGCTTCAATTCAGTGATGCCTTTAGTGGAATGGGACCAATTCTTCTTCCTCTTTTCATTGCTGGAGTTGGAATTATAGCATCAATTATTGGGACATTATTTATTAAAATTAAAAATAATGATGCTAAGGAAGCTCAAGTACAATCATCTTTGAATACAGGAAATTTAATGTCTATTTTAATCACATTGGTTTCATGTTGGTTTTTAATAGAATGGTTACTACCAGAAACAATTACTGGAATGAAATTCTTTGGTGAGGGAACTAAAGACATTCCAAGTAAAAATATATTTTATTCAACAATTGTTGGATTGGCAGTTGGTTATTTGATTTCGTTGTTTACTGAATATTACACAGCATTAGGTAAAAAACCAGTATTAAATATTGTAAGAAATTCATCCACAGGTGCAGCTACTAATATAATTGCTGGTTTAGCAACGGGTATGAAATCAACTTTTTCATCTGTTATTTTATTCGCTCTTGCGATATGGGGTTCTTATGTTCTAGGTGGATTCTATGGTGTTGCTATTGCCGCTTCTGCTATGATGGCAACCACTGCGATGCAACTTGCAATTGATGCATTTGGTCCAATTTCTGATAATGCTGGTGGAGTTGCTGAAATGAGTGAACTTCCTAAGGAGGTTAGAGAAAGAACTGACATTCTTGATTCTGTAGGAAATACAACTGCAGCAACAGGTAAAGGATTTGCTATTGCTTCTGCAGCTCTAACTGCATTGGCTTTATTTGCTGCCTATGTTACTTTTACAGGAATTGATGGTATTAATATTTTTAAAGCTGATGTCTTAGCTGCTCTTTTTATAGGAGGAATGATTCCAGTTGTTTTTTCAGCATTAGCAATGGAGTCTGTAGGTAAGGCTGCTATGAAGATGGTAGAGGAAGTTAGAAGACAGTTTAAAGAAATACCTGGTATTCTTGAAGGTAAAGCAAAGCCAGATTATGAAAAATGTGTAGAAATATCTACTAACGCTGCACTAAAAGAAATGCTTCTTCCAGGTCTAATCACAATTATTACACCTGTTTTAATCGGATTTTTAATTGGGCCAGAAGCTCTTGGTAGCTACATGGCTGGTGTTGCTGTTTCAGGTGTATTATGGGCAATTTTTCAAAATAATGCTGGTGGTGCTTGGGACAATGCAAAAAAATCTTTTGAAGCTGGGGTAGAAATCAATGGAAAGATTGAAAAGAAAGGTTCTGATGCACACAAAGCTGCTGTAACTGGTGATACTGTTGGAGATCCTTTTAAAGATACATCTGGTCCATCTATGAATATCTTAATCAAATTAACATGTTTGGTTGGTCTAGTGATAGCTCCAATCCTTGGAGAGCATGGGTCTGAGCTTACAGAACACAATGATTCTAAAAACATTGAAAAAAATGTAATTCTTGAAGTTAATGATGAAAATCCTAATGAAAGTTCTTTAACAATAACTACAAGATCTGAAGTTAACGGTTTGGTCACTGAAAAAACTGAAAAATGTTACGGTTCAAAAGCAGAACTTCTTTTAAAAGCTGCTGAAATTTCTGGCGAACAACACCAAAACGCAGTTGTAGAAATGTTAACTGAAATTAAGAGTCAATAATTTTAAGAAAGTTTTGAATCTATTTTTTTGATAATTGATTGAAAATCTTCTTTGTTTTCAACAAAATCGATATCATCAACTTCAATTACGAGTAAGTTACTCTTATCATAACTCTGAATCCAAGCTTCGTATCTTTCGTTCAATCTACTCAGATACTCAATGCTGATAGAGTTTTCATAGTCTCTACCTCTTTTATGAATTTGATCAACAAGATTAGGAATACCACTTCTGAGGTAAATTAATAAGTCAGGATCTTTAACAAATGAATTAAGTGTTTTGAAAATTGATTGATAATTTTCAAAATCTCTATTAGTCATTAAACCCATTGATTGTAAGTTTGGAGCAAATATATATGCGTCCTCATATATGGTTCTATCTTGAATAGTATTTTTACCATTATTTGAACATTCAAGCATCTGATTGAATCTACTGTTCAAAAAATAAATTTGCAAATTAAATGACCATCTTTCCATCCTTTCATAAAAATCATCTAAGTAAGGATTCTTGAGGACATCTTCAAAATGAGGTTCCCAATTATAGTGGCTAGCCAACATTTCAGTTAGAGTAGTTTTACCAGCTCCAATATTTCCTGCGATTGCTATGTGCATGGTTTTTGATACTTCATCTAAAATAAAACATAATTTGAAAAATATTAAAATAAATTAAACTTTTTAAGACAATTAGTGTCTATAATAACAATTAGTACAATGAAAAAATTTTTAGCCCTTATAATTCTTGCATCCTCGTTTAGTTTTTCTCAAGACTTTCAAGGAAAAGCCTATTACATGTCAAAAATCTCTGTTGATAAATCCTGGATGGATAATCCAAGATTTGCAAACAGGAGAGGTTATTTAGAGGATATGATGAAAAAGAATACCGAAAAAAATTATGTACTTGAATTTAACTCAACTGAGTCATTTTATTCCGAAAGAGAAAAAATTGATGTTGGAGAAAGTGGTGGATTTAACTGGATGGCTATTTATGTGAGTGATAACATTGGAAAGTTATATAAAAATATTCAAGATAAGGTTACTGTCAATGAGACAGAAATGATGGGAAAGTTTTTTCTTATTACTGATCCTATTGAAAATCCAAAATGGAAAATGACTGGCGAGACAAAGCAAATAGGACAGTATACATGCTACAAAGCTACTTACGAAAAAGAAGTACAAGAAGTAGTTTTTAGTTTTGGGTCTCAAGCACAAGGTCAAAATAATAAGAAAACAAAGAAAGTAGAGGTTGTTGCTTGGTTTACACCTGAAATTCCTGTAGCTACTGGTCCCTCTTGGTATCAAGGATTACCAGGATTAATTCTAGAAGTTAGTGATGACAAGACCACAATACTTTGTACTAAATTGGTAATGAATCCAAATGACAAATCAAAAATTAAAAGACCTAAAAGAGGTAAAGTGATTAACAACGTTGATTTTGTAGCATTACAAGATCAAAAAAGACAAGAGGCGAGAGAGATGTGGCAAAGAGGTCAAAGATCTAGAGGAGGTTCTTGGAGATAAAAAAAAACAACATGAAAAAAATATTTATACTACTATTATTTCCATTTTATATTTTTTCTCAATCTAGCATAAGTGGTAATATAACAGACTTAGATGGTAATCCAATAATGGGTGCAAACGTTATTGCTGTAAACAATGAAACAAGTGTTTTAGATGGCTTTGGAATTTCTAATGAAAATGGATTTTACAGCTTAAATCTTAAAAATGACACAGAATTTAATATTAAAGTCACTTTTATAGGATTTCAACCAAAGGAATTTAACATAACTCTTTCAGAAGATTTAGAAAGAAATTTTATTCTAGAAGAACAAGCTGAGGCTCTTGATGAAGTCGAAATCGTATATGAAATGCCTGTAACTATTAAAGGTGATACCATAGTCTACAGTGCTGATGCATTTAATACAGGTACTGAAAAAAAATTAGCTGATGTTTTAAAAAATATGCCTGGAATTGAGGTTAATGAAGATGGTGAAATTGAAGTTGAAGGCCAAGTTGTTAGAAAAGTACAAATTGAAGGAAAAGACTTTTTCGATGGAGATTCTAAATTAGCAACTCAAAATTTACCAGCAAAAGCAGTTGGCAAAGTTGAAGTTTTAAGAAATTTCACTGAAAATAATCAGCTTAGAAACGTAACTAACAACGAAGATAACTTTGCTCTAAATATTAGATTAAGAGATGGTCAAGATAAATTCTGGTTTGGTGAAATAACAGCCGGAACAGGACCTGACGACATTCATCTTATCGCCCCAAAAGTTTTTTATTATTCAAAAAACTTTAATATGTCTGTGCTCGGTAATTCAAACGACATTGGTCAACCTCCATTGTCAAGAAGAGATTTTTATAGATTTGGAGGAGGGTTTAATAATTTAAACGCTAGAACTGGAACATCAATCAATATATCATCTGATATTGGAGGTATTGGTAGTTTACAAAATAATAGAGCTAAATCAATTGAGTCTGAATTATTAGCTACAAACTTTTCTGTCTCCAATGATAGAGGGCTTGAAATTAGTGGATTTAGCATATTTTCTTCAAATATTAATAAGTTAGAGGAAAATATTAGTAGAACTTATTTTACAAATGGTGTAGTTGAAGATACTGGAAGAAACGTCTTGCAGGAAAATGAATTAGAACTTTATAAGTTTTCAGTTGAATACGAGCCTAGTGATGTATTACAATTGGAGTATAATATATTATTAAACCAAAGTAATCAAAACGAAAATACTGAGCTTACTTCAATGTATGGAAGAGGATCTAACAGAGTTAATGAACTTTTAGATATTGGAAGGATTCAAACACCATACTCATTAAATCAAGAGTTTAAGATGTATTATACAGCTGGAGAAAAAAATATATTTTCTCTTGAAGTTCAGCATCTTGATCAAGAAGAAGATCCAATAGGAAGTGTTGTTAGAGAATTTAATCCATTTTTGAATCTAATTGATTTTGATACTAATCAAAATTCATACAATACGACTCAAACAAGAAACATTAAAACAAAGAAATTTGAAACTAAGTTTGATTATTATTATTTAATTAATGATCAATCAAATATAAATATAACACTAGGAGTTACAGATGTAAAACAACAATATGCATCAAACTTCTTTCAAACATTAGATAGTGGTCAAATTAAAAACTTTTCCGATGAATTATTTGTTAATGATGTGGATTTTAACTTTACGGATACATACGTGGCTTTAAAATACAGATTAAAAACAGGTATTTTTACGTTTGATCCTGGATTAACTTTTCACTCATACAATACTAATAACAATCAATATGGTGATTATTTTGAAACAAAAATTAGCGATGTCCGTCCAGATTTTAGAATTAATTTGCAATTCAAGCAAACAGAAAGCTTAAGACTTACCTATAGAGAAACAACACAGTTTACGGATGTTAATAATCTAGCAAGAGCTTATGTATTTAACAATTATAATAATTTATTTCAAGGTGAACCAGAGTTAGAAGCTGGTAAAGTAATAAACTATAACTTAAACTATAGAAGTATCAATCAATTTACATTTACAAATATTTTTGCAGGAGCTAATTATTCTAAGAGATCTAATTCAATCCAATCTAGAACAACTCTTGTTGGTATAAATTCAGTAAGAAAACCGACAAACTCAAGTTTTCCTGTCGAATCTTATTCTGTTAATGGTAGGATTGATAAAAGAACAAAAAACCTGAAGGGTGAATTTGGTGTAAGATATAATTTTAGTGAATTCAATAATGTCATCAATAATAGAGTTACAAAAACTGAAAATTTAGGTCAAAACTATAATATTAGCCTTGCAACTAACTTTAGAGATAAACCAAATATTGAAATTGGTTACAGATATAATATTAATAAGTATACCAATAATGACACAGAAAATACTTTTTATCAAGAAACACCATATATAGAGATCGATGCTTATTTTGGAAAAGGATTTGTTTTTAATACGGAGTACAGCTATAACTATTATAAAAATCAAGATCAAACCTTAAATAACTTTAGGTTTTGGGATGCAGATCTTTCTTATGAAAAAGAAGGTTCTAAATGGGAATACAGTGTTGGGGTTACCAATCTTTTGAATGATCAATCGATAAACAGAGACTCAGCAAATCAATTATCATCTCAAACGAGAATGTACATAATTCAGCCAAGATATATTTTGTTTAAACTTAAATATGATTTGACTGCTATTGGTGGATCTTCAAAAAAATCAGAAAATCAAAAAGGTGGTTCTGGTGCAAGACCTAGAGGAAATCAAGGGGGAGGAAAACTAAAATAAGTTAATTATTTTTTAATTTTGATTGTGCTATTAAGGACTTTCAAAATTTTTATCTTCTTTTTTTCATCTTTACTTTATTCACAAGCTGGAATTGAAAATATTCTGTTAGCTGCTCAAGATGACTCAAAAAAGTTGTTTTCAGGTTATTTACAACCTGCTATGAAAGGTTCAATTTATTTAATGAATTCAGGTTGGTATACCACAGCTAAAGTTCACAAAAAATTAGGTTTTGATTTAACACTATCTCTTAATACAGTATTAATTCCTGAAGGTGAAAAGTCCTTCGATATTTCAAACTTTGATTTAATTGAATCAACTGCTAATCGTCTTCCAACTGTATTTGGAGAAAATAAAAATGAAGAGCTTTCTGTAACTATTCCTGAGAATTCTTTTCATCCTGAAATAACTACTACTTTTTTAGCTCCTGGTGGAATTAAAGACAAGCTCCCATTAGGAATCATATCTTCTCCTTTAATTCAGGCATCAGTAGGATTACCACTTAAGTCTGAAATTACAATTAGATACTTACCAGAGTATGATAGAAATGGAGTATATTTTTCAAATTATGGATTTGGAATTAAACACGATTTATTGCAATATTTTGGTTTTTTGAATAAGATTCCAACTTTGAATTTATCTGCTTTTGGAGCAATGTCATTCATGAATATAAATTATGATATTCAATCATCTGGAACATTTAAAGGTTCAAATCAAAATGCAAGTTTTGATATTTCAAACTATAAAGCACAGCTTTTAACTTCTTTTAATTTTTCAATTTTTGAGCTATATGGTGGAATTGGAATTTCTGGTGGTAAATCTTCTTTTAATATTCTTGGTAATTATGAATTAGAATATAATCTTAGTTCTCAAACTAATACAAAAATTCCTGTGAATCTCTCAGATCCAATTCAGTTGGATTATTCAATTCATGAGTTAAGTAAAAATGTTGGAGTCAAATTTAAATTTATTTTTTTGCATGCTTTTATAGATTATACATTTCAAGAATATGATGTAATATCTATAGGTGCATCAATAAATTTTAGATAATTCTTGTTTTTTATTTTTTTTTTTTACAAACTTTGTTTAACAAATTAAACGAGGATCGATTTGTCTGATTGCAACCTCTATAAAAAAGTGCTAAAGCAGTTGCTTTCACTAGGTTTTATCGTCAAGTTTCCTCACATATAAAATTATTATTATGGGTAACCAAAAACTATCAACAAAGGCTCTTCATGCAGGACATGATACTAGCCTAACTCAAGGAACAAGAGCAGTTCCTCTTTATCAATCAACATCTTATGTGTTTAATAACGCTGATCATGCCGCAAATCTTTTCGCCTTGGCTGAACCAGGATATATTTATACAAGATTAAATAATCCTACCAACGATGTATTAGAACAGAGATTAGCATCTTTAGAAGGCGGTATAGGTGCTGTTGTCACTGCTGGGGGAACAGCAGCAATATCAACCACTCTTTTAACTTTATTAAGATCTGGTGATCATATTGTAGCTTCAAACAGCTTATATGGTGGAACATACAATCTCTTAAATGTAACTTTACCAAGATTAGGTATTACAACAACATTTGTAGATCCTTCTAATCCTGAAAATTTTGCTGATGCAGTTCAAGAAAATACAAGAGTATTTTTTGCAGAATCACTAGGAAATCCAAAACTAGATGTATTAGATCTTTCTGAAATTTCAAAAAGAGCTAAAGCTTCTAAAGTTCCTTTTATTGTAGATAATACAGTCGCAACACCAGCTTTATTAAGACCAATTGAGCATGGTGCAGATATTGTAATCCACTCATTAACAAAATTTATTAATGGAAACGGAACAGCCCTTGGCGGTGTTATTATTGATGCAGGTAAATTTGATTGGTCAAATGGAAAATTTCCAGAATTTACAGAGCCGTCAGCAGGTTATCATGGATTAATATATCATGATGTTTTAGCGGAGGCTTCTTTCATTGCAAAAGTAAGAATTGAGGGTCTTAGAGATTTAGGTGCAGCACTTAGTCCTTTTAATGCATTTCAAATTTTACAAGGCTTAGAAACTCTTGATGTTAGAATGAAAAGGCATAGTGAAAATGCTTTAAAACTTGCACAATGGCTTGAATCTAGGGATGAAGTTACTTGGGTTAATTATCCAGGTTTAGAAAGTAGTAAATACAAAAAATTGTCAGATAAATATTTACCTAACGGTCAAAGTGGTATTGTTACTTTTGGAGTAAAAGGAGGATATGATAGTGCTAAAACAGTAGCTGATAAAACTGAAATTTTCTCTTTGCTAGCCAACATCGGAGATTCTAAATCACTGATTATTCATCCTGCAAGTACCACTCATCAACAATTAAATGATGATCAGCAAGTTACAACAGGTGTAACTAAAGATTTAATCAGACTTTCAGTTGGATTAGAAGATATAGATGATCTTAAGGGTGATTTAGAACTTGCATTTTCTCAAATTGACTCTAAAGTATTGTCTACTTAATCAATGGATTTAAATCTAAAATACATTGAAGTAAAAAATGTTCAAATTTATTCTGGTAGGGAAGTTGATTTTCATCTTTCCTACCAAAATTTTGGACAAGATATTAATCAATTTCCGGTAGTTGTTGTAAACCATTCATTAACTGGAAATTCCAATGTGTCTGGCCAAAATGGATGGTGGAAAGATTTAATTGGAAAAAACAAATTAATTGACACAGATCGATTTGCTGTTTTAGCATTTAATATACCTGGAAATTGCTTTGGAAAAGAAAAGAATGAATTTCTTGATGATTTAATTTTAGGTGATGTAGCAAAAGCATTTAATAAAGCTATATCTCAATTGGGAATTAACAGGGTTCATTCACTTATAGGAGGGTCTGTTGGTGGAGGCCTAGTTTGGGAAATGGGAGCTTTAAATCCCGAGTTATTTCAAAATTTAATTCCCATTGCAGCTAATTATAAATCTTCCGACTGGTTATTAGCTAACACTTATTTACAATCTAAATTATTAGAAAATTCATCTGATCCTATAGTTGATGCTCGTATTCATGCTATGTTAACTTACAGAAACCCACTTTCATTAAATAAAAAATTTCAAAACGAGACAGATGGATTTTCAAGAAAAGTTACTAATTGGTTAGATTTTCATGGAGATACATTAAAAAATAGATTTGAACTAGAAGCTTACAAAACAATGAATAAGTTTCTTTCTTCAATCGATATTGAAACTTATGCTAACTCTAATATTGAAAATCTTATTAAAAAAATAAAAAGTAACGTATATATTATTTCTATAAATACTGACTTACTTTTTACCGATTATGAATTAAGAGAAACTTATAAAAAGTTAAGCCTAATTAAAGATAATATTTACTATTATCAGATAAAATCAAATCATGGTCATGATGCTTTTTTTATTGAATTTGATCAAATTAAAAACTTTCTCAAAGATTGTTATAAAGAATAGATTTTGATAATTAAATTATCTGATGTATTTTTGAACTATAATGAATAAAGGATATAACACTAAATTCTATTTCTACTTTTACTATTTAAGTATTAAGAGGGTTTTTTGTTAATAAATAAATAAATTAAATCAAAGAGTCCTGAATTTCAGGACTTTTTTTTTGGATAATGAAAATAGCAATACAGGGAATATCAGGTTCTTATCACGATGAAGTAGCTAAAAATTACTTTGGAAATGAATGTACAATAATAGATTGTATGACATTTGATGATGTAGTTTTTTCCGTTAAAGATGGGATTTCTGATTTTGGTGTAATGGCCATTGAAAATTCTATTGCAGGTTCATTAATACCTAATTATTCACTAATTGATGAGAATAATCTTAAAATTATTGGAGAGTATTATATAAATATTAATCATCAATTGATGGTAAGTCCTGGAACTAATATTGATGAAATTAAAACTATTTCATCGCACCCTATGGCCCTGCTTCAATGTAAAGATTTTTTAAAAAATTCAAATAAATTAATTTTAGAGGATAAAGATACAGCTGAAGTTGCACGTAAGATTTCTAAAAATAAACTAACTGAAGTTGCAGCAATTGCAAGTGAAAAAGCCGCTGAAATATATGGGTTAGATATAGTCGAAAAGAATATTCAGACAATAAAAAATAATGAGACTAGATTGGTGATTGTATCTTCAGAAGACTCATTGAATTCAACCATAGAAAAAAACAAGGCGTCTTTAAAGTTAATTCTTAATCACAGTAATGGAAGTTTAGCTAAGGTTTTAAATATTTTTTCTGATAATAATATCAATCTCACAAAAATTCAATCCATTCCCGTAATCGAAACACCCTGGAAATACTCATTTTTTATTGATTTAACTTTTACAAACATAAATGATTATACTAATGCAGTTAAAAATGTTAAACTATGTTCGGAGTTGTTTAAGGAATTTGGTTTATATAAAAGTGAAAAATTATGATTAAAGTTGCTGAAAGATTAAATCATATTGAAGAATATTATTTTTCAAAAAAATTAAGAGAGGTAAAGAAACTCAAGATGGATGGTAAACCAATTATCAATATGGGTGTCGGTAGTCCTGATATTTTGCCTCCGAAGAAAATATCCGAGTCTTTAGAAAAATCATTAAATCATAAAAATGCTCATAGATACCAGAGTTATAAAGGAACAGATTTATTAAGAGAATCAATTAAGAATTTTTATAAATCTAATTATAATGTTGAATTAAACTCTGATAATAATATTCTTCCATTACTTGGATCAAAAGAAGGGATTATGCACATCTCATTAGCATTTTTAGATCCTGGTGATGAGGTATTAATTCCTGATCCTGGTTATCCAACTTATACATCAGTTACAAATATTGTTGGTGCAAAACCAATATATTTTGATTTAAGTGAAGAAAATTCTTGGCTTCCAGATATTGATAAATTAAATCAATTGAATTTAACTAAAGTTAAACTTATGTGGATTAATTATCCGAATATGCCAACAGGTTCAGACTTAGATAAAGTTAAGTTTAAGGAACTTATTTTATTTGCTAAACAAAATGAAATTTTATTGATAAATGATAATCCATATAGTTTTATACTAAATAAAAATCCAAAAAGTATATTATCTATTGAAAACTCAATTGATTATTGTATGGAATTAAACTCACTTAGCAAGTCATTTAATATGTCAGGTTGGAGAGTTGGAATGCTAATAGGTTCAAAACAAAATATTGATAGTGTTTTAAAAATAAAATCCAATATGGATTCCGGTATGTTTTACGGAGTTCAGATGGGAGCTGTAAATGCTTTAAAACTAGATGAAAGTTGGTTTAATAAAATCAATGATATTTATTTAAAAAGAAAAAAAATTGTTTTAGAAATATGTGACATTTTAAACTTATCATATGAATCAAAATCAGTTGGAATGTTTGTTTGGGCAAAAATTAATTCAAACAAATCTTCAAAAGAATTAACTGATTATTTGCTGTATGAGAAAAATATTTTTGTTGCACCAGGATTTATTTTTGGAAAAAATGGTGAAGGATATATTCGTTTTTCATTGTGTTTAGACGAGCAATTAATTATTAAAGCAAAAAGTAGATTAAAATGAAAATTGGAATAATCGGACTAGGATTAATGGGTGGGTCATTTTCTTATGATATTAAAGAGTTATATCCTAATGCTGAAATTTCAGGATTTGATATTTCAAAGGAAAATTTAACTGTTGCTAGTGAATTAGGTATAATTAATTCTTTATTTGATATTGAAAAAATATCTGATTTTAATATCATTGTTGTTTCAGTCCCTGTTGATAAATCAATTGATGTTTTAAAAAGGGTTTTAAATAATGTTTCTAAAAAAACACTAGTCATTGATGTAGGTTCAACTAAGCAAAAAATATGTAGTGAATTAAAAAACCATCCTAATAGAAAAAACTTTTTGGCAATGCACCCAATTTCAGGAACTGAAAATAGTGGACCATATGCAGCTAAGAAAAATTTATATTTTAATATAACTAATATTATTTGTGAGCCAAACCAGACAGATCCTGATTTACTAAAGTATGCTATGAATTTATTTGAAAAATTTAAAATGAAGATAATAAATATGGATCCCTTTTCTCATGATCAACATATATCATATGTTTCTCATCTTTCACATATAACTTCATTTATTTTAGCTAAAACAGTTATTCAAAAAGAAAAAAATGAAAAAAATATTTTCGATCTCGCTGGTAGTGGATTTGAATCAACAGTTAGATTAGCAAAAAGTTCATCTGAAATGTGGACGCCAATCTTTCTTCAGAATAAAGACAATATTTTAGAGGCTTTAAATGGATATATTAATAATCTTGAGGAGTTAAAAAAATTAATAATAAATAATGATAAAGAATCTATAATTAAAGATTTAAATAATATAAACAGAGTTAAAAAAATTCTTTCGGGGATAAACAATAAAAATGATGAAAAATAACAAAAAACTTAGAAAATGGCTTGATGATTTTAAACTAGATCATCCATTAGTAATTGCTGGGCCATGTAGTGCTGAAACTGAAACTCAAATGATGAGTATTGCTAATGAACTTAAAGATTCTGATGTATCTATTTTCAGAGCTGGTATCTGGAAACCTAGAACAAGGCCAGGCATGTTTGAAGGGGTTGGTTCAATCGGACTTAAGTGGCTACAAAAGGTAAAAAAAGAAACAGGATTACTAACAGCTACTGAAGTTGCAAATGCAAATCATGTAAAACTTGCTATTGAACATGATGTAGATGTTTTATGGATTGGAGCAAGATCTACAGTTAGTCCATTTATTGTTCAAGAAATTGCCGATGCCCTTGAAGGAACAGATAAAATAGTATTGATTAAAAATCCTGTTAACCCTGATTTAGCATTGTGGTATGGCGGAATTGAAAGATTATATTCGTCTAATATTAAAAAACTTGGTGTTATTCACAGAGGATTTTCTACATATTCAAAATCAAAATTTAGAAATAATCCAGAATGGCAAATTCCAATTGAACTTCAAAATAGATTTCCTGATTTACCACTAATTTGTGATCCTTCACATATATGTGGGAGAAGAGATTTATTACATGATATTTCTCAAATTTCTTTAGATCTAAACTTTGATGGATTAATGATTGAGTCTCATGTTGATCCAGATAATGCATGGAGTGATGCTGCTCAACAAATTACACCAAAGGTTTTAATACAACTAATGAAAGAGTTAAAGATTAGAAAAGGAGCTTTTAAGGAAGAGAGTTACGTAAATAAACTTGCGAAATATAGAACAAAAATTGACATAGCAGATAATGATATTATAGAAATTTTATCTAAACGAATGATTATATCAGATAAAATTGGTAAACTAAAGAAAAAACAAAATGTTGCTGTTTTACAATCAAAAAGATGGAATGAAATTTTAGGTAAAATGATTTTAGAGGGAAAAGAAAAAGGATTAAGTGAGGATTTTGTTTTGAAAATTTTTAAAGCAATTCATCAAGAATCAATAAATCATCAAAATAAAATACTAAATAGTTAATGATAGGGTTAGTTTACAAATCAACAGGTAGTTTTTATAAAGTAAAATTAGAAAACGGAACTTTTGTAGATTGTAAACTTTCAGGAAAATTTAGAATTCAGGATATAAATTCGACTAATCCGATTTGTGTCGGAGATCAAGTACTTGTAGATTTAAATGAATCTTCTGGCAATGTAATAAAGGAATTATTTGAAAGAAAGAATTATGTTGTGCGAAAGTCAGTTAAATTATCGAAACAATTTCACATTATAGCTTCAAATATTAATCTTTGTTTTTTAATTGTTACACCAAAAAAACCTGAAACATCAACTATCTTTATTGATAGATTTTTAGCATCAACTATTTCATATGGTATTGATAAGTTTATTTTATTTAACAAGATTGATAATTATGATAAAAAATCTATAGAAATTGTAAAAAATTTTGAAGAAATATATACATCGGCTGGTTATAAAACAATTTCAGTTTCAGGAAAGAAAAAAATCAATATTGATGAACTTAAAAGTATTATGATAGGTAATACATGTGTTTTCTCAGGACACAGTGGAGTTGGAAAATCAACTTTGATAAATTCTCTAGATTCAGACCTAAATATTAAAACATTACCAATTTCTGATTCTAATTTAACTGGTCAACATACTACTACTTTTTCTCAAATGTATGATTTGAACTTTGGTTCTAAAATCATTGACACACCAGGCATAAAAGGTTTCGGGTTATATAATGTTAATAAACATGAATTAAAAGATTATTTTAAAGAGTTTTTAAATATCAATTCGTGTAAATTTAATAACTGTACACATAATCATGAACCTGGCTGTGAGATTAAAAAAAGTGTTGATAATGGATTGATTTCAAGATCTAGGTATAATAACTACATTTCAATGTTATTAGAAATAGAAAATAATTTTAGGTAAATGAAAGCTGTGATTCAAAGGGTTAATTATTCTAAACTTAAAATTCATGGTGAAGTTTATAGTGAAATTTCCAAAGGATTAATGGTTCTTTTAGGGATTACTCATGAAGATACAATTGATGATATTAAATGGTTATCAAATAAAATTGTAAATCTTAGAATTTTTAATGATGATAATGGAATAATGAATAAATCTGTAAAAGAAATTGATGGAGATATACAAGTTGTAAGCCAATTTACTCTACATGCACTAACAAAAAAAGGAAACAGGCCTTCTTATATTCATGCGGCGAAAGGTGAATTTGCTGAAATTAACTACAATTTATTTGTTGATGAAATTAATATGATTTTTAATAAAAAAATAAAAACTGGTAAATTTGGTGCTGATATGCAGATTGATTTTGAAAATGATGGTCCTGTCACTATAATTATTGATTCAAAAAATAAAGTCTAAAATGGAATTAAATATTTTACAAAAAAAAGTTGATGATTGGATTAAAAAGTATGGTGTAAGGTACTTTAATGAGCTTACCAATATGGCTCAACTAACTGAAGAGGTTGGAGAAGTAGCTAGAATTATTTCCAGAGTATATGGTGAGCAATCCCCAAAAAAGAATGAAAAAATTAATGATTTAGGTGAGGAACTGGCTGATGTTTTATTTGTTTTAATATGTTTAGCTAATCAAACAGGTATTGATTTAGAAAAGGCTTTTGACGAAAAATTAAATAAGAAAACAAAAAGAGATAAAAACAGACATTTCTCTAATGAAAAATTAAAATGAAAAAAGTTGAGATAACACCATCTGATTTATCTCCTGATTCTAATATTAAAATCTCTGGCTCTAAAAGTGAGTCAAACAGAGTTTTAATCTTAAACTCAATATTCAAAAATATTAAAATCGGTAACCTTTCAGATTCTGATGATTCGGTTGTCCTTAAAAATTCTCTTGAAAATCTTCATAAAAATATTGATATACATCATGCTGGTACTGCAATGAGATTTTTAACTGCTTATCTCTCAACTTTAGATGGAGGTAAGTTCATATTAACAGGGTCAAAAAGAATGAAAGAAAGACCTATTGGTATTTTAGTTGATGCTCTAAAAAATTTAGGATTTAATATTAATTATCTCAAAAAAAAGGGTTACCCACCTTTAGAAATTAATGGAACTAAAAGTGAAAAGTCAATTATAAAACTTAAATCTGATATTAGTAGTCAATTTATCAGTGCTTTAATTTTAATTGGGCCAACTTTTAAAAATGGTTTAACAATTGAACTTGATGGTGAAATTATTTCTAAACCCTATATAAATTTGACTTTGAATGTTTTAAAGAAAATGGGAATAGGGTATTCGTTCAGAAAAAATATAATTAAAATTGATAATGTTAAAGAGATTAACCCAACAAAATATTTAATTGAATCTGATTGGAGTTCTTCATCTTATTTTTACTCAATCGTAGCTATTGACAAAAAAATAAAAATAAAACTTAGTAACTTTTTTAAAGAATCTTTTCAAGGTGACTGTTTTATAGAAAAAATATTTATAAAACTAGGTGTTAAAACCGAATTTTTAAATCAAAATGAAATACTATTATCTCCGATTAATGATTTTAAAAAACCAAGCAGTTTATCATTTAATTTAATAGATAACCCAGATCTAGCTCAAACAGTTGCAGTAACTTGTTTGGCTTTAAAAATTCAAGTTAAAATAACTGGTTTACAAACATTAAAAATTAAAGAAACTGATAGAATTCTAGCATTACATAATGAACTGTCAAAGTTGGGTGCAAAAATTATTTTTGATGATACAAGTATTGAAATTATTCCTCCGATTAACCTTAATAAAAATATTGAAATATTCACCTATGATGACCATAGAATGGCTTTGTCATTTGCTCCATTAGGCTTAATTACGCCCCTAATAATTAATGACCCAGATGTTGTGACAAAATCATTTCCAAGTTATTGGAATGATTTATTACAATTAAATTTCAATTTAAAATTTAAAAATTAATTCTCATTTTACTTGACAACCCCTATGCTGTAAATGTATATTTGCCGCTTTAATTTATTTTATGAAACTATCAAATTTTAATTATGATTTGCCAAAAGAGTTATTGGCAGAATATCCTTCTGATCAAAGAGATGAATCAAGACTTATGGTTTTACATAGAGATTCAAAAAAAATTGAGCATAAACATTTCAAAGATGTCATAGATTATTTTGATGATGGAGATGCATTTGTTTTGAATGATACAAAGGTTTTTCCAGCAAGATTAATGGGAAACAAAGAAAAAACTGGTGCTCGAATTGAAGTTTTTCTATTGAGAGAGTTAAGTAGAGATCAAAGACTTTGGGATGTTCTTGTAGATCCTGCTAGAAAAATAAGAATAGGAAATAAATTATATTTTGGCAATGATGATAGTTTAGTAGCTGAAGTTATTGATAACACTACTTCAAGAGGTCGAACTTTAAGATTTTTATATGATGGAACTTATGAGGAATTTAGAGAAAAATTACTCGAACTTGGGCAAACTCCTTTACCTAAGTATATAAAAAGAGAAGAAGAAGATTTTGATAAAGACAGATATCAAACTATTTATGCTAAAAATGAGGGAGCTGTTGCTGCTCCAACGGCTGGTCTTCACTTTTCAAAACATCTTTTAAAGAAATTGCAAATTAAAGGAATCAGTCTTGCAGAATTAACACTACATGTTGGGTTGGGCACTTTTAGTCCTGTTGAAGTTGAAGATCTTTCAAAACATAAAATGGATTCTGAAGAATTATTTATTAATCAAAAGGCTGTTGATATTGTTAACGAAGCAAAAAATAATAAGAAAAAAGTTTGTGCTGTTGGAACAACTGTGATGAGAGGTTTAGAATCATCAGTTTCAACAATTGGGACTTTAAATCCATATGTGGGTTGGACACATAAATTTATTTTCCCACCATATCAATTTAGTATTGCTAATTCATTAATTACAAACTTTCATATGCCAAAGTCCACATTACTTATGATGGTTTCAGCATTTGCAGGCCATGATTTTATGATGGAAGCATACGAAGAAGCAGTTAAGGAAAAATATAGATTTTATTCTTATGGGGATGCTATGTTAATTCTTTAGCATGTATGTAAAAGTTGATGATATTAGATCAATTAGCTTAGAAAAGCTAAATAAATTTGTAGAGAAGAATAACTTTCCATTATACAGATCAAATCAAATTTTTAACTGGATTAATAAATCCTCAGTTAAAAGTTTTGATGACATGACTAATTTACCAAAGAGTCTTATTGATTTATTAAAGGAAAATTTTAAATTAAATTTTAGTCAGATATCATCTAAACAGATTAGTATTGATTTAACAATGAAATTTGCAATTAAATTGCATGACAAATTGGTAGTGGAATCTGTATTAATACCATCAGGTGACAGAGTTACAGCATGTGTCTCTAGTCAAGTTGGGTGCAGTTTAGACTGTGAATTTTGTGCTACTTCAAAACTTTCAAGAATGAGAAATCTTGAATCGTATGAAATTTTTGATCAAATAATACTTTTGAATGAGCAATCGATTGAAAATTATTCTCTTCCAATTTCGAACATTGTTTTTATGGGAATGGGAGAGCCCTTATTGAATTATAATAATGTCGTTAATTCTATTAATTTAATTACTGGAAAGGAAGGAATTGAAATATCCAATAAAAAAATTACTTTATCAACCTCAGGGATTTCAAAAATGATAAATAAGATGGCTGATGATAATGTTAAGTTTAATCTTGCCATTTCACTTCACTCAGCTATTGAATCAACAAGAAATGAAATTATGCCTTTTTCTAAATCTTTTCCTCTAAATCAATTGATTAAAAGTCTTGAATATTGGTATGAAAAAACTAAACGAAAAGTAACTTTTGAATATTTAATTTGGAAGGGAATAAATGATGATTTTGAACACATAAATGCTCTCGTTAAAATCTGTAAAAGAGTTCCATCAAAAGTTAATTTGATTGAATATAATAGTATTGATGATCCTAGATTTTCAAAAGCAGATGAATTATGGGTTAATAAATATTTAAATATTCTCAAAGAAAATAAAGTATCTGCTTCAATTAGAAGATCTAGAGGTAAAGATATACAAGCAGCCTGTGGTCAATTGGCAAATAAACATTAAATTAACTTAAAGTGAAAAAGGTATTCATAATAAGAGAGCCAATATCAAAAGAAATGGAAGTTTTTGAAGAAAAATTTTCTAATCTAATGCTTACTAAAGTTCCGTTATTAAACAGAATCACTCACTACATAATTAAAAGAAAAGGTAAGCAAATGCGACCAATGCTTATCTTTTTGTGTTCCAAGCTCTTATCAGGTGGAAAGGTAAATGAAAAGGTTTTCAGAGGAGCTTCTGTAATTGAATTAATTCACACCGCCACTTTAATTCATGATGATGTTGTTGATGATAGCAATAGGAGAAGAGGTTTTTTTTCAATTAATGCAATATGGAAAAATAAAATTGCTGTTCTAGTAGGTGATTTTCTACTTTCCAAGGGGATGCTTTTATGTATTGAAAATAAAGATTATGATTTGCTTGAAATTATTTCTGAGTCTGTCAGAAATATGAGTGAGGGAGAACTTTTACAAATTGAAAAGGCAAAAAATTTAGATATTCAAGAGGATATTTACTTTGAAATAATTACCAAGAAGACAGCTTCTTTAATTAGTTCATGTTGTAAAATTGCAGCTTGTGGTGTAGGAAGCTCAAAAAAAGAACAAAAGTTAATTGGAGATTTAGGTAACTCAATTGGAATTGCATTTCAAATTAAAGATGATTTATTTGATTATGGAAGAAAAAAGATAGGTAAGCCTAGAGGAATAGACATTAAAGAAAAAAAATTAACACTTCCTTTAATTTATTCTATTAATAATTCTGATAGATCAAAAAAAAGATGGTTAATTAATTCTATTAAAAAACATAGTAAAGATAAAAAAGTAGTAAAAGAAATAATTAACTATGTGAAGGAAACAGGTGGTTTAGAATATGCTATTGAAAAAATGAATCTCTATCACAGAAGTGCTATTAAAATTTTAGAAAAATTTCCAAAATCTAAATACAGTGATGCTTTAAAAGAAATGATTGATTATGTTATTGAAAGAGATTATTAAATTTATATAATGATATCAAAAATCACCATAGATAAAGTTTTTGAAACTGCAGTAGTAGAAGAAGTTATTGGTGATTTTATTCAACTCAAAAAATCAGGTTCGAATTACAAAGGGCTAAGTCCTTTTACTGACGAAAAGACACCAAGTTTTATGGTTTCTCCTGCTAAACAAATATGGAAAGATTTTAGTAGTGGTAAGGGTGGAAATGTAATTGCTTTTCTCATGGAGCATGAACAATTATCATATCCAGAAGCAATAAAATATTTAGCAAAAAAATACAATATTGAAATTGAAGAAACTCAGTTAAGCGATAAGCAAAAAGAAAAAATAAATGAAAAAGAAAAATTGTTTATAATCACTGATATTGCAAAAAATTATTTTATTGAAAGATTTCATAAATCAGAATTTGGAAAAAATATTGCCAAATCTTACATGCTTGAAAGAAATTTTGACAATGAAATAATAGAAAAATTTGAGGTAGGTTGTTTAACCGAGTCTATCGATGGGTTAAAAAAATTTTTATTAGATAAAAATTATAATGTTGATGACCTAATTTCTTTAGGTTTAGTTTCTTCAAAAACTAATAATGACATTTACAGGGCTAGAATTATTTTTCCGATTAAAACTATTTCTGGAAGAACAGCTGGTTTTGGCGCTAGGACTTTAAAGACAAATATTAAATCAGCAAAATATATTAACAGTCCTGAATCTATAATATACAATAAGAGTAAAATTCTTTTTGGTCTTTATAATTCTAAAAGTGAGATTGTAAAAAAAGATAATTGTTATGTAGTTGAAGGCTATACTGATGTAATGAGATTTCATCAAAAGGGAATTAAAAATGTTGTTTCTTCATCTGGTACAGCTTTATCTATTGATCAAATTAATTTAATTAGGAGATTAACTAAAAACATAACAATGCTTTATGACTCAGATAAAGCGGGAGTTAGTGCTACTGTTCGTAGTATTGATATAATCTTAGAGCAAAACATGAATGTTAGTGTTGTCTTGTTTCCAAATAATGAAGATCCTGACAGTTTTGCTAGTAACAAGGACACTAATGAGGTTGTAAATTTTCTAGATAATAATTCAATTGATTTTATTGAATTTAAAGCAAAACTCTTAAATGATTCTTTAAAAAAATCACCAACTGAAAAAGCTAGAATAATAAATGAAATAGTGTTAAGTATTTCAAAAATACCTGATAGGATTAAACAAGAAATTTATATCAAACATTGTTCAGAAATCATGAATATTTCTGAAAACACTTTATTTAATGTTTTAGCTCAAATAGTTGTTACAAAAAAACAAATTCCGAGTAGGACTCCAATACAAGAGAAAACAATTGTTGAACATAGAAAGGTTGATCAAATTTTTGAATTAGAAAAAAAAATAATCGAAATATTGATTTTATACGGTGAAAAAAAAGTCATTTTTGATGAAATTAAGTTAATAAAAAACGAAAAAGGTGATTTTACATACAAGCCTGTTAAAGTTGAGTCTTTAGTTTTTGAAAAAATATTCTTAGATCTTCAATCTGATGAGGTTGAGTTTGCAAATGAGAGTTTTAAAAACTTATATAAAATGTTAATTAGTGAATACCAAAAAAGTGAAAATTTTGATCCAAAAACTTTTTTAAATTCATTAGATGAGAAGCTTTCAAATCTAGTTACAACAATTCTTATTAATGAAGATATATATCAATTACATAATTGGGAAACCAAAAATATATATGTAAAACAAAAATCAAAATCAATATCACAGCTAGTTACTGAAACTATACTAACACTACGAACTTTATTGATAAATAAAAAGGTTAATGAATTGAGCAAACAAAAAAGTGAGACAGATAATTTAGATCAGGATCTATTGGACGAAATTGTTAATTATTATCAATTAAAATCTTTGTTATCGAAAAAGCTAAATAGGGTTATTTAGTTTTAAATGTTCTGGAATTATACAAATTGGTATAGGTTCCATTTTATGTTTATTTGCTGAGTTAAATTGATTTAAAATTTTGTAGACCTCAATTTCTCTTGAACTTAATGTTTCAATTTGAACTTTATTCTCTACTTGTTTCATAGCTTTTTCAAGCTCTTCATATGAAGCACCAAGTTGATCTTCATCAGTACGTGAATCATCCCATAGTCCATCAGTTGGTGGAGCTTTTATGATGCTATCAATGATGCCAAGTTCTTTAGCAATTAGTCTAACATCTGTTTTCATAAGATCAGCTATAGGTGAAAGATCAACTCCGCCATCACCATATTTTGTGTAAAACCCAACTCCAAAATCTTCAACTTTATTGCCAGTACCAACAACTAAGTAATTATTAATTGCAGCATAATAATATAAAGTTGCCATTCTAAGTCTTGATCGAGAATTAGCTAATGCTAAAAGATTATTTTTTGATTCAATCTTTTGAATTTTTTGTGAAAATTTATCAAAAGATTCTGTTAAATCAATTACTTCTGAGCTTACATTAGAAAAATTATTTTTTAACCATTCAATATGGTTGCCTGATCTTTCAAGTTCTTGATTTGATTGGAAAATTGGCATCTCCAAACAAAGAGTTGGATGACCCGTAGAAGCAGCAAGTGTTGATGTTACGGCTGAATCAATACCTCCAGAAATCCCAACTACATATCCTTTTGTGTGTGAATCATTAGTGTAAGAATTTAGCCAATTAACAATGTGTTTGATTACCTTTGAATAATTCATGAATTACAAAAAAAATTATTATCAAATTTTTTGCCAAATTAATTTATTTAAGCATTATTATAAAATCATTTTCTCCTTTATTTTAATTTTTATATTAGGTTGCAGTAATAAAATCAATAAAGTTTATGATTTAGTTAGTATTGATAGGTTTGAAAAAAAATTTTTTAATGCTGATTCAAATTCATTGAGTAAATTAATTAATGATTATCCTTTTCTATTTCCTTCAAATTTTAATAAAGAAGAATGGGTTAATATAAAAAACGATTCTTTACGAAAATTTATTTTTAATGAATCAATTAAAAAATATGATGACAAAAAATTAAATAGAGAAATTTCAGCACTATATTCGAATTTAAGTAATGAATTTTCAGATTTTAATTCTCCTAAGATAATTACTCTAAATAATGGAATTGATTATCAATTTAAAATTATTACTACAGATTCATTAGTTTTATTATCGTTGGATTGTTACCTCGACAACCAAGACTTATACAAAAATATTCCATCATATATTTCGCAAAGAATGAGTGAAGAATTTTTAGTAAGAGATTTAGCTGAAAAATTAATCTCGAGACATGTTATCTATCCAAGAAATCGTCAATTTATTAGTAAGATTATTTATCATGGAAAAATTTATAATCTGATGATCAATAATCTCGATTTTGATGAAAAAAAAGCACTTAATTACAATGAAACAGAAATTGTTTGGGCAAAAAATAATGAAAAAGAAGTTTGGAAATTTTTTATTGAAAATGAAATTTTATTTAATACTTCTAACGACTTAGAAGAAAGATTTATAAACTTTGGACCATATTCAAAGTTTGGTATATCAATAGACTATGAATCAGCACCAATGATTGGTAGATGGATTGGTTATAAAATTGTAAAATCATATTTAAAATCTAACAATAAAACTATTGAAGAAATTTTAAATATGAATGAGTATGAATTATATTTAAATTCTAATTATAAACCCGGATTATGATTTCTAAAAAAACTGACATAGTAATAAATGTTGAATTAGATGAAAATAAAATACCCGAAAAGATGAGCTGGTCAGCTAAAGATGGAGGTGTATCTGACCAACAAACAAAAGCTTTTTTATTTTCCTCATGGGATCACATCAATAAAGAAACAATGAAAATTGATTTATGGACAAAGGACATGCCTGTTGATGAAATGAACGTATTTATTCATCAAACACTTGTTAGCTTATCTCAATCTTTTTTTAAAGCAACTAATAATGAAAAAATGACTGATGCTTTCAAACAGTTTTGTGATTATTTTTCAGAAAAGCTTGAGCTAAAAAAAAATTAAACTAAACTTTTTTGTATATGTTTTCTGATTTCGGAAATTCCAATATTTCTTGTAGATGAACAAATAAAATATGTACTATTAATGTCTGGGATATTTAGTTGTTTGAAATAGTCTTCACAATGTTTGTTTAAATTATTTTTTTTTAATTTATCAGCTTTAGTAAAAATTATGTTGAATTTTTTCCCCTCGGAAATTAGAAACTCAATAAAATCAATATCTATTTCAAAAGGTTTATGTCTTATATCAATCAATACAAAGATTTGTAATAGGTTTTCCCTATTTAAAATATAATCAAATGAAATATTTAGAATTTTTTCTGATTGTTTTTTTGAAAGCTTGGAATATCCATATCCAGGAAGATCAACTATGTAAAAATTATTTTCTACTAAATAGTGATTAATTAATTGTGTTTTTCCTGGTGTTTTTGACGTTTTAGCTATGTTTTTTTTATTTAATATAGAATTTATAAGACTAGATTTTCCAACATTTGACCTACCAATCATAGCAAACTCATGAAAACCGTCTTTTGGACATTCATTTTCATTAGAGCTACTTTTTTTAAATGAAACTTTAGAAAAACTAGACACAACTACAAATTTTTCTTTGAAAGCCAACCGTCTAAAATATCATTGAACATGTTTGGATGTTCCATCATAGGAGCATGACCACACTTGTCTATCCAAAACAGATCTGAGTTAGGTAGAAGTTTATCGAAATCTTTTGCAACATCTGGTGGTGTTACAGTGTCTTGTTTACCCCAAATTATTGCAGTTTCTACATCAATTTTTGGTAAATCTTTTGCCATATTATGTCTTATGGCACTTTTTGCCATTGCTAAAATTTTAATCAATTTTTTTCTATCATTGACTGTTTCAAAAATTTCATCTACAATTTCTTTTGTTGCAACTTTTGGATCATAAAAAACACCTTCAGTTTTTTTTCTTATAAAGTTATAGTCTTCTCTTTTAGGGTAACTATCACCCATGGAATTTTCATAGAGTCCAGAACTTCCGGTTAAAACTAACCCTTTTAATAAGTTAGGAAAAAATTTAGCATAAATTAATCCAACATGTCCACCTAAAGAATTTCCGACAATTACAAAATCTTTAAGTTTTTTAAATTTTACAAATTCATTTACAAACTTTGCAAAAAACTTAACATTTGTATCTAATAGTTTAGAAGTATATACTGGTAACTCTGGAGCAATAACATTATAGTTTTTTTGTGGAAAGAAATTAAATACATCTTCAAAGTTACTTAAGCCTCCCATTAGACCATGTAAAATTAATATTGGCCTTCCTTTACCAACAGACCTATAGTTAAAGCCGTTTTCTGTAATAAAACTTTCCAAAATCTATTATGTTTTAGTAGTTGCAGACAAAGATATGTATTTCATTTTGAAACAATAACATAAAATGAATATAGAAAACTAAATTATAAATCCTTTTAAATCAATGATAATCAGCGTTTTATGCTTTTATCTTAAAAATTATTAACAATGTGGTAAAAAGTGGTAAAAAGTGGTAAAATTTAAAT
>JAYNRW010000004.1:0-15926 GCA_038114965.1 Flavobacteriaceae bacterium
AAAAAAGTTTACCCAAAACCTGAGACTTTATCAATCATTCAAGACAAGTCAAAGCAAAAGAAATTTTATACTGAAAATAATCTCCCAACTAGTGAGTTTAAATTCTACAGTAATATTAATGAACTTAATAACCATGTAAATGACGGAAAAATTAATTTTCCTTGTGTATGGAAAAAAACAAAATTTGGATATGATGGTTTTGGGGTTAAAATTCTTAAATCAAAAAGTGATATACTAGATTTACCTGATTGTGAAATGATTATTGAAGATTATGTGCCTTTTAAAAAAGAACTTGCAGTAATAGTTGCCAGAAATTTAAATGGAGATATAAAGACTTATGAAACTGTTGAGATGGAATTTAATTCTGACTCTAATCAAGTTGAATTTGTAATAAGTCCATCTAGAATTTCAAATGAGTTAAAGGAAAGGGCTAAAAAAATAGCAATTGAAACAACTAAAAAAATTGATAATATTGGACTTTTAGCAGTTGAAATGTTTTTAACTGAAAATGATGAAATTTTAATAAACGAAGTTGCTCCCAGACCTCACAATAGTGGTCATTTTACAATAGAAGCTTGTCCTACATCACAATTTGAACAACATTTAAGATCAATTTTAAATTTACCCCTCGGTAATACAGCTCATAAGAACTTTGCCATAATGTTAAATTTAGTTGGAGATAATGGCTTCGATGGAAATGTGTTTTATGAAAATCTTGAAAGTGCCTTTAATGAGGCAAATACTCACGTTCATATTTATGGAAAAGAAAAAACAAGACCCAACAGAAAAATGGGGCATATAACAATTATTTGTGATAAATTTGAAGATGCTTATAGCAAAGCAGTTTATCTAAAGAGTAAAATAAAAGTTAAAACACTTTAATATGGCAAAGGTTGGAATCATAATGGGAAGTAAATCAGATTATCCTGTAATGAAGGAAGCTGAAAATATCTTGAAAGAATTTAATATAGACTATGAAATTGAAATTGTTTCTGCTCACAGAACACCTGAAAAGATGATGGATTATAGTAAAAATGCACATAAACGAGGTATTAATGTGATTATTGCTGGTGCTGGTGGTGCAGCTCATCTTCCTGGAATGGTTGCTTCAAATTCTCCTCTTCCCGTCATTGGAGTACCTGTAAAATCAAGAAATTCTATTGACGGTTGGGATTCAATATTATCTATTCTACAAATGCCAGGTGGTGTTCCAGTTGCTACTGTAGCACTAGATGGAGCTAAAAATGCTGGAATTTTAGCTGTTGAAATAATTGGATCTTCAGACTCAAACATTTTAGATAAAATTATTGAGTACAAAAAACAACTTGAAATTAAAGTAAATAATTCAACTTTAGAAGAATAAATTAATTGTCAATAAACAAGTTAAAAACTTTTTTAAATCGTTTATTTTTTATGTTGCGAAGCTTCAAGTTTATCAATAATTTTGAATCCTTAATATGAAATTTTCACAAAGACATATCGGTATATCAAGCTCAGACGAAAAGTATATGCTTGATTTCTTAGGAATTGATAAAATTGACACACTAATTAGTCAAACTATCCCTGATGATATTAGAATGAATAAAGCTTTAAATCTTGAAAATGAAATGAGTGAATCTCAATTTTTAGATCATATTTATAAGCAGTCCGAAAAAAACAAACATTTTAAAAATTATATTGGTCTTGGTTATAATGAATCAGTTCTTCCACCTGTAATTCAAAGAAATATTTTAGAAAATCCAGGGTGGTATACGGCATATACACCTTATCAAGCTGAAATTGCTCAGGGAAGATTAGAAGCTTTATTAAATTACCAGACTGCAATTTGTGATTTAACTGGAATGGAAATGGCTAATGCTTCACTACTTGATGAAGGGACTGCAGCAGCTGAGGCAGTGACAATGATTTTTGCTAATAGAACCAGAGAAAAAGTAAAAAATAATTGTATAAATTTTATTGTTTCCAAAGATACTTTTCAGCAAACTATCGATGTAATTGAAACCAGAGCTGAACCTCTAGGAATTAAAGTAATTATTGATGATATTGAAAAAGTAAAAATTGATGATAGTTTTTTTGGATGTTACGTTCAACTGACTGGAAAGCATGGAAAAATCAATGATTTAAAAACAATTTCTAATAGACTTCAAAGTAATGATGTAAAATTAATAGTTGGTGCTGATCTTCTTTCATTAGCAGTTCTAGAAGAACCTGCATCATCAAACTGTGAAGTCGTTGTAGGTACTTCTCAAAGATTCGGAATTCCTCTAGGATATGGCGGTCCACATGCTGGTTATTTTGCAACAAAAACATCTTATAAAAGACATATACCAGGAAGGATTATTGGAGTTTCAAAGGATAGATTAGGTAATAGAGCCTTAAGAATGGCTTTACAAACGAGAGAACAACATATAAAGAGAGAAAGAGCAACCTCAAACATATGTACAGCCCAAGTTTTATTGGCAGTTATGGCTGGAATGTATGCTGTTTATCATGGACCAAAAGGAATTAAGTCTATTGCAAAAAAAATAAATGATTTAGCAAATATTTTAAACAACAACTTAAAAAATATTGGATTAATTCCTTTGAACAATCAATTCTTTGATACAATACATATATCTGCTGATAGTAATAAGGTAAAAAAATTAGCTGCTGAAAATAAATTAAATTTCAATTATATAAGTAATAGTGAAATTTCAATATCTATTAATGAAGCTACAGAATTAGATGATATCAAGTTAATCTTTGAAATATTATCAAAAGTATACAATAAAAATATTGAATTTGATAAAACTTTGAATGACAATTCTTCTTTGTTGAAGTTTAAAAGGACATCATCCTTTTTAACTGATAAAATTTTCAACACTCATCATTCAGAAACCTCAATGATGAGATATATAAAAAGTCTTGAAAGAAAAGATTTATCTCTAAATCACTCAATGATTTCATTAGGTTCTTGTACAATGAAGTTAAATGCTGCTGCTGAAATGCTTCCACTTAGTTGGAAAAAATGGAATAATATTCACCCTTTTGCACCAAATAATCAAGTTGATGGATATACTGAAATACTTTTAAAATTAGAAAAGCAATTAAATGAAATAACTGGTTTCTATGCTACTACTTTACAACCTAATTCGGGAGCTCAAGGAGAGTATACTGGTCTTATGTTAATTAGGGCATACTTCAAAAGCATAAAACAGGAAAATAGAAATATTTGTTTGATTCCCTCATCTGCTCACGGAACTAATCCAGCATCAGCAATAATGGCTGGGATGAAAGTTGTAGTTGTTGGAACTGACAAATATGGAAATATTAATGAAGAAGAATTAAAACAAAAGGCTGAAGAAAACTCTGATAATTTAGCTGCATTGATGATAACATATCCGTCAACTCATGGTGTATTTGAATCATCAATCAAAAGAATTACAAAAATCATTCATGACAACGGTGGTCAGGTTTACATGGATGGCGCTAATATGAATGCTCAAGTTGGTTTAACAAATCCATTTTTAATTGGTGCTGATGTTTGTCATCTCAACCTGCATAAAACATTTGCAATTCCTCATGGAGGAGGAGGTCCTGGAGTTGGACCTGTTTGTGTTGCAAAACATTTATCAAATTTTTTACCTAATGTAAATAGATCAGATATTAATGAGCACTCTATAAAAGCTATTTCCTCAGCTCCGTGGGGATCAGCTATGGCTTGTTTAATTTCATATGGATATATATGTATGATGGGGCCACATGGTTTAAAGAGAGCTACAGAGATTTCAATTTTAAATGCTAATTACATTAAGAAAAGAATTGAAAAAGATTACAAGATTCTTTATCAAGGTGAAAATGGAACATCTGCTCATGAGTTAATAATAGATTGTAGAGAATTTAAGGAATCTCACAATATTGGGGTAATGGACATTGCAAAAAGATTAATTGATTATGGATTTCATGCACCAACTGTTTCATTTCCAGTTCCAGGGACCATGATGATTGAACCCACAGAAAGTGAAAATCTTTCTGAAATTGATAGATTTTGTGATGCTTTAATATCCATAAAAGCAGAAATTATTTCTTCTTCTAAAGACGATGATGAAAATGTACTATTAAATTCTCCTCACACGATGGAAATGATTACATCAAATGAATGGAAAAAAAGCTATACAAGAGAATATGCCGCTTATCCTTTAGATTATGTTAGAGAAAATAAATTTTGGCCCTCTGTTACAAGAATTGATGAAGCTTATGGAGATAGAAATTTAATATGTACTTGTTCCCCAATTGAAAATTACATTGAAAGCTAATTAATTCATACTTTTACTAAAAATTTTTTTATGTCCATTAAAATTACAGGGACAGGCTCCTTTATTCCAAAAAACATCATTAAGAATGATGAATTCCTAAATAGAAATTTTTTTGATAAGGATGGAAATTCTTACCCAAATTCAAATCGAGAAATAATTGATAAATTTCAAGCTATAACTGGAATTAGAGAGAGAAGATATGCTGATCAAAATCATAACACTTCTGATTTAGCAACCTTCGCTGCAGAAAATTCTATCAAATCAGCTAATATTGATAAAGAGACATTAGACTATATCATAGTTGCACATAATTTTGGTGAAATCGACGCTAATTCTAATAATTACATTGCACTACCATCTCTTGCATCACTTGTTAAACATAAGTTGGGTATTGAAAATCCAAATTGTGTTGCATATGACTTAATTTTTGGATGCCCTGGATGGGTTGAAGGTGTGATTCAATCTTCTGCGTATATTAAAACAGGTATGGCAAAAAAATGCTTAGTTATTGGTGCAGATACTCTTTCTAGAACAGTCGATTCTAATGATAGGGATTCAATGATTTTTGCAGACGGTGCTGGAGCTTCAATCATCGAGGAAAGTTCAGAAATTGGAGGGATTTTATCACACAAAACTGTTACACATGCAGGAAAAGAAGCCCTATATCTTTTTGCTGATAGATCCTACAACCCAGAATCAGAATCAAAAATTAAACATATTAAAATGAATGGTAGAAAAGTGTATGAATTTGCTATTTCTACAATACCAGAAGCCTTAAAAGAATGTTTGGAAGAAAGTGGAAAAAAAATTGAGGATGTGAAAAAAATATTTTTACACCAAGCAAATGAAAAACTGGATGAAGCTGTTTTAAAATATTTTTATAAATTATTCGATATGAAAGTACCTGATGATGTAATGCCAATAAGCGTTGATGTTTTAGGCAATACATCAGTTGCTACTATACCAACTTTATATGATATTGTTTTGAAAGAAAATTTTAAAGGACATAATTTAAAAAAGGGTGATATAATTTTATTTGCTAGCGTTGGAGCAGGAATGAATGTTAACGCAATCACTTACCAAGTTTAGATATGAACTACATACATGACATTGGAAAATATTTCCTTATGATAAGGATATCATTTTCTAAATCATGTAAAAAATCTATACTTTACAAGCAAATATTCAAAGAAATAAATGATTTAGTTTTAGACTCTATTCCAATTGTCTCAATTCTTTCTTTTTTTATTGGAGGAGTTGTTGCTATTCAAATGGCTTTAAACCTGGAGAATCCTCTACTCTCAAAAACACTTATAGGTTTTGCTACAAGACAATCTGTGATTTTAGAATTTGCACCTACTTTTATATCAATTATAATGGCTGGTAAGGTTGGGTCATATATAACTTCAAGTATTGGAACAATGAGAGTAACTGAACAAATTGACGCATTAGAAGTTATGGGAATTAACTCACTGAATTATTTAGTTTTTCCAAAAATAATTGCGATGCTTTTATATCCTTTTGTTATAACTATATCGATGTTCCTAGGAATCATAGGTGGATTATTGGCGATGACATTAACAGGTGTTCCAAGTGAAGCTTATATTCAAGGAATTCAAACTGATTTTGATGGTTATCATGTCACTTACTCTTATGTAAAAACACTTGTTTTTTCATTTGTTTTAGCAACTGTTCCTGCATTTCATGGATATTATATGAAAGGTGGCGCATTGGATGTAGGTAAAGCTAGTACACAGTCTTTTTATTGGACTTCAATTATTATAATAATTTTAAATTACATAATTACACAACTACTACTTGCATAATGATAGAAGTAAAATCAATATCAAAAAAATTTGAAGACAATGAAGTTTTGTCTGATATAAACTCTCGTTTTGAAAGAGGAAAGACAAATTTAATTATTGGTCAAAGCGGATCCGGTAAAACAGTTTTTTTAAAATGTCTCTTAGGATTATATAATATTGACTCAGGAGAAATTAAATATGATGGAAGATCTAGCTCTGAAATGAATGATTTTGATAAGTTAAATTTGAGAAGAGATATGGGGATGGTGTTTCAAGGGAGTGCTTTATTTGATTCATTAAATGTTTTAGAAAATGTAAGGTTTCCTCTAGATATGTTAACTGATATTGATAGTGAAGAAAAAAATGAAAGAGCATTAAAATTTATAAAAAGAGTAAATCTAGAAGATGCGTTAAATAAATTACCGTCTGAGCTTTCAGGTGGAATGCAAAAAAGAGTTGCTATAGCAAGAGCAGTAGTTATGAATCCAAAATATCTTTTTTGCGATGAACCCAATTCAGGACTTGATCCTAAAACAGCTATTGTAATTGATAAATTAATTCATGAAATAACAAATGAATACCAAATAACTACCGTAATTAATTCACACGACATGAATTCAGTTATTGAAATTGGTGAAAATATTGTTTTTTTAAAGGATGGATTAAAAGTCTGGCAAGGGACAAATAAAGAGATTCTTAATTCAGGAAATAATGAGGTTAATGATTTTGTGTATTCTTCAGAATTAGTAAAAAAATTAAAGTAAATTAATTATTCTCAATAATAAAATCTTTACTATCAAGTTGAAACTCTAACCATCTTCTAATACTTAAGTTAAGTTTTTCTGTTTCACTTTTTAACAATAAAGAGTCCCAAACTACACTAACTACTAAAATTCTTTTAGTTGAGTTGAAGTCTGTTCTTATTTTTTCAAATATTTCAAATTGCTTTAAATCAGGGTAAATCAAACTAGCTTCTTTTGAAATTTCATTAAAAATCAACTTTTCACGACTCAATTCCTTTAGTTCTTCTATCTCCTTACTAAGTTCATTAAGTTTTTTATTTTTTTCAGCTAGCTCTAAGGAATCTCTTAGTCTCAACTCTTGAATAAATAAATTAGAGTTTTCATCAATATTTTGTTGCTTAAAAAATAAATTTGCATCTTCCAATGCTTTATAGCTTTTAAGTTTGTTTTTTAAAATACTAATTACTTCCCCAGAAATTGGTTTTTGACCATAATTATTTATTGTAATTTCTTTATTATTTTCAAAGTCAGTAACTGCTGTTTGCACCAAGAAGTCATAATTTGGAAGTCCTTGTAATTCATTTTTTAAAAATAATTGACTTTGATTTTCAAAATTATTTTCCTTAATAACATTAATAAATGTAATAACAGCAGGAATCATTATTAATAAAGAAACAGAAGTAACTAATCTATTAATTGTTTTTCTATTTGAAGCATTTGAGTAATTAACTAATGGAAATCTTAAAAACTTTAAAACTAAATAAGTAGCAATTGTAATGTATATTGAATTTATAATGAAAAGATACATTGCTCCAACAGCATTTTCTAAATTAGTATTTGCTAAATAATATCCAGCAGTACAGAGTGGTGGCATTAATGCTGTTGCGATTGCAACACCAAATATTGCTGAACTTATATTTTCTTTTTTTGTTTTTGCAATTATTAAAGCTAATCCTCCAAAAAATGCAATTAACACATCTCTAATATCTGGTCTTGTTCTTGATAAAAGTTCAGATGATTCATCTCTTAAAGGAAAAATTGAAAAGAATATAAATGCTGTTAAAACACTTATGAAAACCATTACAAAAAAATTAAACGAAGAATTTTTAAAGGTTTGAAAATCATTTGTTGCAATGGAAAATCCTAGACCAAGTATAGGGCCCATTAAGGGAGAAATTAACATGGCTCCAATAACAACTGGTGTTGAATTAGCATTTAAACCGACTGAAGCTATTAAAATTGAGCAAACTAAAATCCATGAGGTTGTTCCTCTCATTGAAATATCACTCTTTATAGAATTGACAACTAAATTTTTATCAACATCATTTTTAAAATTAAATACCCTTTGAATAAAATGAATTAGAGCACTAAATAAGCCTGAGGCGTTCTTTTTAATTTCATTAGAGTTATCGTTAAAATCAAACTTAGTTTCCACTATTTTAATTTTTTAAACCTGTCAAATCTGATGAACTTCTTATTTTTTCACCTAAACCATCAATTATTTCGATATTATATTTATTGCATATAACTGATTCTGGGATTTCATAATTTTTTCTATCACCACCATTTGCGAAAATAGTTGGCTTTATTTTCTCTAGTGATTTACATACTGTTTTGTCTTTGTCAATGGAAAGAAAAACTTCATCAACATATTTAATACTAGAAACAATAGTTAATCTATCATTCTCATCCATAAATGGTTTTCCCTTTTTAAGAACACATTGATGATTATTATTTACAATCACTATCAGTTTGTCCCCTAATTTTTTGGCTTCAATTATATACTCAAGGTGACCTACATGAATTGGATCAAAATATCCACTAATTGCTACTGTTCTCATATATTTTTACTTTCGCGTTACCTAGAAAAAGATATTGTCTTTTTGTAAGCAAGTTTGTACAAAGATATCTTTTTCTTCTTTTTTTATTTTTAATAAATTTATTTCCATCACCATAGACAAATATTTGTCCATCATCTATTTCATCCAAATATGAATATTCCTTTTCGTTCAAATCATATTTATCAATTACTTTTGATAATTCTATATCATATGAAAATGAGGATTTTGGATTTTTCATATGATTAATTAAATGCTTAAGTAAATCCCTTGGAAAAACAAGCTCATTTAAAATAGGGTTAAGTAAATTTCTAAATCTATTTTTCCAAAGATTTCCATGAGGTTTTGAATTTTTAAATTCTAAAGTCACAAAATAGTGTGCTAATTCATGAATTAGTGTTAATAAAAATCTAAATTGATTTGAAAACTTATTTATAGTTATAATATAATCTCCATTTACAGTTCTCTTAAAATCTCCATGTTTAGTAGATCTTTCATTAACTATTTTAATTTCTATTTTTTCATTCTCAATTAATGAACTAACATATCCTAGCGAATTAATTGGAATGAATTCTTTTAGCTTTGAAATCATGGGTTTGATGTGGAAACAGGTATTACTTTTCCATTAAACATTATCGGAGATGCAGTAGAAAAATTGTAAATAAAAATAGCCATTTCTTCGGGTGTTGTTGGAGCTTTATAGTCAGGGAATGCAAGCTCAAGCATTGGTGTTTGAACAGCACCTAAAGATAGTGAGTTTACATAGGGGCCTTTATCAAACTCAACAGCTAAAACTTCAGTTAGAATATTTAATGCTCCTTTACTTGATGAATAAGAGCTCAAACCTGGAAACTTTGAACTCCCATTAATTCCTCCAATACTACTTATATTAACAATATGACTATTATTTTTAAAAAAAGGCATCAATGATTTAATTAAATTAACAACTCCAAAGAAATTCACGTCATAGACTGATCTAAATTCTGAATCTGTAAAATTTTCAAAGGATTTGTTTATCAATTTACCTGCATTATTTATGAGAATGTGAATTTCTTTATATTCAATTTTTAATGTATCAACTAACGATTTGATATTAGAATCTTTTGTAATATCAAATTTAATATGATTGACATTTTCTGAGAAGTTTATTGAATTAGGTAAATTATTTCTTGAAAGTGAAATAACATTAAAACCTTTTGAATCAAAAATCTTTACTAGTTCCAACCCTATTCCTGAACTAGTACCTGTGATTATGACTGTTTTCATTGAATTAAACTAAAATAGTAACTGGATTTTCAATATATCCTTTGAGAGTCTGTAAAAATAAAGAACCAGTTACTCCATCAACAGACCTATGGTCACACGCAAGGGTAAGCTTCATAGTATTACTAACAATAACTTTATCATTTATTACAACTGGTTTTTTTACTATTGAACCTACAGACAAGATTGCTGAATTTGGTTGGTTTATAATTGATGTGAATTCCTGAATTCCAAACATACCTAAGTTAGATATTGTGAAAGTACTACCCTCAATTTCATCTGGTCTTAGCTTTTTTGATTTTGCTCTTACAGCATAATCTCTAACCATACTATTTATTGAATGAAGAGATTCTAAATCAGCATTTTTTATTACTGGTACTACTAATCCATCTTCGATTCCAACTGCAACACCAATATTAACATAGTTATTCAATCTTATCTTATCATCATACCACTGAGAATTGACTTGTGGATGAGCTTTAAGGGCAATAGCACATGCTTTAACTACTATGTCATTGAAGGAAATTTTAGTGTCTGGAATAGAATTATACTGTTCTCTGAAAGCAATTGCATTGTCCATATTAAATTCAACAGACAAATAATAATGAGGAGCAGAAAACTTTGATTGACTCAAATTTTTAGCAATTGCCTTTCTCATTGATGAATTTTGAATTTCTGTAAATTCTTCGTCACCCGAAAAAACTGGTTTCTTTTCAGAAATATCAACCGGTGGTGATGAAATTTCAGAGCTTACACCAATTTTTGAAGCCTCAATATTTTGTAAGTCTTCTTTGACTATTCTACCATTTTCACCTGTTCCAGTAACTGATGATAAATCAATATTTTTTTCTTTAGCAATTTTCTTAGCTAGAGGAGAGGCAAAAATTCTTTGATCAGAACTTATATTTTCAATTTCAGGGATATTTTTAGTTTGTGATGAATCTTCATTTGAAACAGTATCATCAATTAAATTTTCAGATTTAAGTACTGGTATTGATCCAGAACTTTTATAATTTTTAAGAGCATTATCAACATCTATTTCATTTTCAGAAATAATTGCAATTAATTCATCTACCTTGACTGTTTGACCTTCTTGAACTGCAATATGGCTTAAAACACCTTCATAAAAAGATTCAAATTCCATTGTTGCTTTATCAGTTTCAATTTCGGCAAGAATTTCACCTTCACTAACCTTATCACCAACTTTTTTTAGCCAAGTCGAAATCGTCCCTTCTTCCATAGTGTCACTAAGTCTTGGCATAGTGATATAGTCAATTGATCCAGCTTCATTTTGAATTTCTGAAATATTTTCATTTTCTAACACTGGGTTTATTAACTCTTCATTTTCACTATTTTCTTGTTCGTTAATTTGATCAACTAAGTCTAATTGATTGCTGTCATTGGATGTTTGGAGATCTTGATCAGATGATGAGAGATATTGAGATATATCTTCTCCCTCGTCTCCAATAATACACAACAATGAATCAACTGAAGCAGGAACTCCTTCTTGAATTTCTATATGTAGTAAAGTACCATCATAGAAAGATTCAAATTCCATTGTAGCTTTGTCAGTTTCAATTTCAGCAAGAATTTCACCTTCACTAACCTTGTCACCAACTTTTTTTAACCAAGCAGCAACAACACCCTCTTCCATGGTGTCACTTAATCTAGGCATTTTAATTACTTCAGCCATTTAAAGTTTGTGTTTTAAAAATGGATAATCTTTTTGTTCATAAACAGCATCATACATGACATTAATTTCAGGGAATGGAGATTCTTCAGCAAACTTTTGACATTCAGCAACCATAGCTTTTACTCTATCATCTATTACCTTAATATCGTCTTCACTTGCATAATTATTATGAATTATAGCATCTTTGACTTGAGTTATAGGATCTATTTTTCTATACTCATTAACTTCTTCTTTTGTTCTATATTTTTGAGCATCAGACATTGAATGACCTCTGTATCTGTAAGTTTTCATTTCCAATAAACTTGGTCCATTACCAGATCTAGCTCTGGAAATAGCTTCATTAAGAGCTTCAGCAACTTTGACAGGATTCATTCCATCTACAGGACCACATGGCATTTCATAACCTAAACCAAGTTTCCATATATCGGTATGATTAGATGTTCTTTTAACAGATGTTCCCATTGCATATCCATTGTTTTCAACAACAAATACAACGGGTAAACTCCATAACATTGCTAAATTTAATGTTTCGTGAAAAGAACCTTGCCTAACTGCACCATCACCCATAAAGCAAAGGGTAACAGCATCACGCCCGTGATACTTATCTCCAAAGGCCATACCAGCTCCTAAAGGGATCTGACCTCCAACAATTCCATGGCCACCATGGAATCGGTGTTCTTTTGAAAAAATATGCATTGACCCACCCAAGCCATTGGATGTACCTGTACTTTTTCCATATAACTCTGCCATAACTTTTTTTGGATCCACTCCTAAACCTATAGGCATTACATGGTTTCGATATGCTGTAATCATTCTGTCTTTATCTGTATCCATAGCATGAAGAGCACCTGCTAATACAGCTTCTTGACCATTGTAGAGATGTAAGAAGCCTCTAACTTTTTGTTGAATGTAGACAGCTGCAAGCTTATCTTCGAACTTTCTCCAGAAAAGCATTTCTTCATACCAATTTAGATAAGTTTCTTTCGTTACTGGTCTCATATAATATTGTGCAAAGATAATTTAATTATTACTTTATTCTTAATTGAAATGATGTTTTTTTAGCCTTGATTTTAGAATAAATTATATGATAATGAAAATCTTAGAGTGTTCTCAAGTGGACTAATTATTTCAGATGTTGATATTAAATATGAAAGATCAAAAGTTAAATTTGAATTTGTTGAAAAACCTGTACCTAAAGTGATAAATTTTCTTGATCCTTTCAACTCATGTTCACTGAAATAACCTGTTCTTAAAAAGAAAGACTTATTAAAAGAATACTCAAGACCCAAGCTATAAGTTAATTCTTTTAGTTCTTCGGAAAAACCATCAGGTGCATCATTAAATGATTTAAATATCCCACTTAAAAAACCAATATCAGATTGTTTGTATGCAATTATTTCTGAATTTGATGAATCATAAATAGGGACATTCGGGGTTGGTACCAATAATTTATTAACCTCAATAGTGATTGAAAGACTATTATTGCTATCATATAAAAATTCAAAACCAGATCCGATTCTTAAATTTGAAGGAATAAAGTTTTCTTGTCCTAAATCAGAGTATTTCATTTTGGGACCAAGGTTAGAAATATTAAAACCAGCTCTAAGTATTCCATCATTTCTGCCTAATGAAATAACATCTGATTTGAAAAAACCAGATATATCTACAGCTACACTGGTAGATGCTTGAGACTCAGAATCAAATGATTGTAATTTGACATCTGACAATAAAAATCGACCAGCAACACCCAAGCCAAAATTATCATTAAGTTTTAGAGAGTAAGCTGCGTCTAAAGTAAATTCGTTAGGACTTTCAATAACTGGAATATCTAATGGGTTTTGTAAAATATCAATTTCACCAAGACTAAAGTATTTTAAACTAAAACTCCATGCAGATCTTTCAGAATTTTTTCTAAAATAAGTTAAGTTACCTAGAAAAACATCATTTACAATCTTACTTAAGTAAGGGGTATAGCTAAAACCAAAACCTGAGGAATTTTCTGCAAAAACATATTTTGAGGGGTTCCAATGCTGAGAAAAATTATCAAATGAAGTTGCAACACCTTGCTCTCCAACACCAGATGCTCTGGCATCAGATGATATTAATAAAAAAGGGACAGCCGTAGTTATGACTCTTCTTTCTTTTTGGGAATAAATATTTAATGAAAATAAAATAACTATTGAAAATAAAAGTTTTTTCATATGGTATAAAATTATCAAATAATTTAAATCAAGGTACAGTTATTGTTATTAAATTAATAAATAAACCATGTCCTTTAAACATAGTCTATTATGTATATATGAGTAAACTTTATATATTTACAAACGATTTATGAAAAAATCATACATTATTTTACTGTGTTCAATCCTGACTTTATCTTTAGGTTGTAATAGAAATAATTATAAATCAGGAAAAAATATATCTCAAGCAACAGGTTGGAAAATAAACTCAGCTGATGGAGGTTTTAAATTTAATACCAAGTTCAAGGGTCAGCAGACAGCTCCTGGAATGATTTTTATACAGGGAGGTACTTTTGTTAAAGGTAATGCTAAAGATAATGTCATGCACGATTGGAACAACACACCTTCTCAACAGTATGTAAGGTCATTTTTTATGGATGAAACCGAAGTTACCAATATTATGTACTTAGAATATTTGGATTGGTTAAAGAGAATGTATGGTAAAGATCAAGAACTTAATAAAATTTATTTAGCTGCACTTCCCGATACATTAGTTTGGAGAAATCCTTTAGGTTTCAATGAGGATATGGTTAATAACTATTTACGTCACCCTGCATTCCAAAATCATCCAGTTGTTGGAGTAAGTTGGCATCAAGCAAACAATTTTGCCAAGTGGAGAACACATAGAGTTAATGAAAGAATTTTAGCTGAAAAAGGATATTTGAATCGCGATTCAGTTCTGAATCCTAATTCTAAATTATCGTTCAATACAAAAACATATTTAATTGATCCAAATAGTACATACGATGGTAAGATATCATCAGTAATTGGTGATAAGTCAGTCGCTGAAAATGATACTATTTACTCCTCTATTGAGGAAGGACTAATACTACCTGAATATAGATTACCTACAGAAACTGAGTGGGAATATGCTGCACTCGGACTAAATGAATTAAGAGCTGGAAATGTGTACAGAGGAAAGAAGAAATTTCCTTGGGAGGGTGAATATACTAGATCTCAAAAGAAAAAAACACTAGGAGATCAATTGGCTAATTATAAATTAGGTAAAGGAGATTATGGTGGAATTGCTGGTTGGTCTGAAACTGGATCAGGAATAACTTCCTCCGTTAGATCCTATCCTCCAAATAGCTTTGGATTATTTGGAATGGCTGGAAATGTAGCTGAATGGGTAGCGGATGTATATAGACCAATAATTGACGATGAAGCCAATGACTTTAACTACTATCGTGGGAATTTGTACTCAAAACCACTCATTGATGAAGATGGAAGAGTAACAACTGTAACTAGAGAAAATTTTTCTGAGCAATATGAAATTTTACCTAATGGAAGAATTTTAATTAAAAATCTTCCTGGAGATCTAGTTGAAGTATCATTAGACTCACTTGATTTATTACGAACTAATTACAGTGCTTCTGATAACAGAGATTTTAGAGATGGTGATGCCGAATCTTCAAGGTTTTTTGCTATGGGTGAGGATCAAGAGCAAAATATGTATAACTCACCTGAAAATTCTGAAAATTTAGATTTCTCTTCAACAAGTACATCATTGATTAGTAATGATACCAGAGTTTACAAGGGAGGTTCTTGGCTTGATAGATCGTATTATTTAGATCCAGCTCAAAGAAGATTTTTACCTGAATATATGACTACAAACTTTATTGGTTTTAGATGCGCTATGTCATATTTAGGAGAATCTAGAAACGTTAGTAAGCCTAAGAAAAGGTAATTCTTTCTATTTTTACATTTCACTTTAATTTATCTTTAATTAATGGAGGTTAGTAAATTACATAAGCTATTTGTTGAATGTAATTATTTAGTATCGACTGATACTAGAAAAATTATTCCTAATTCAATTTTTTTTGCATTGAAAGGACCAAACTTTGATGGTAATGATTACGCCATTGAAGCAATTAAAAAAGGTGCAAGTTATGCTGTTATAGATAAAGATCTTGAATCTGATTTAAATCAAGATAGTTTAATTAAAGTAGAAAACGCTCTTGAATCATTACAAAACCTTGCAAAATTTAATAGATTAAAATCTTCTGCAAAAGTTATTGCATTAACTGGAAGTAATGGTAAGACAACAAC
>JAYNRW010000004.1:15936-29475 GCA_038114965.1 Flavobacteriaceae bacterium
ATATAATACTGTGTGCACTGATGGAAATTTAAACAACCACATTGGTGTTCCATTAAGTCTTCTTAAAATAAAGCCAGATACAGAAATTGCAATTATTGAGATGGGGGCAAGTAATTTTGGAGAAATCGAATTCCTCACTAATTTGACACATCCTGATATTGGATATATTACAAATTTTGGAAAAGCTCACCTTGAGGGATTTATTGATTTAGATGGTGTTGTTAGAGCTAAAACTGAATTGTATAATTGGTTAATTAAAAACAACAAAACATTACTAATCAACCATGACGATATAGAGCAAAAAAAATTCTTAAATAACAATACAATATCGTTTGGCAACAATGATAATTCAAATTATCATTTTGTAAATATTTCAAAAAACTATGCAAGTGTTAAATACAATGGAATTACTGTAAATACTAATCTTTATGGGGATTATAACTTTTCCAATTTGTGTGCAGCAATTTCAATCGGTTTAAATTTTAAAATTGATATTAATGATATCTCTAAAAAATTAAAAAACTTTAATCTTAGTATTAATAGATCTGAATTTATTGAAAAAAACAATAAAAAAATTATTCTTGATGCATATAACGCCAACCCTACAAGTATGAAATCAGCCATAGAATCATTTGAAAAAATTGATGGAAATAAAATGGTGATATTAGGAGATATGTATGAGCTTGGAAAACATGAGGAAAAAGAACATGAAAAAGTTATAAAGCTCTGTAATTCAAAAAAGATTGATAAATGTATTTTTATTGGTCAGATTTTTTACAGACTAAAAAATAATAATTCATCAAATTACTTTTATAAAAACAAAGGTGATTTTTTTGAAAATAACAATCATATTAATGAAACTAATATCCTAATCAAGGGGTCAAGAGGAATGAAAATGGAAGAAATTTTTAATAGAATACTATGAAAAAAATAATATTACTAGTTCTACTACTTTCTATCATATCGTGCAGTCAAAATGATTTAAAAAAATGGATAAACTATGATCAATCCTCAGAAATCATTGAGAATTCAGAAAATGAAAATCAAAGACTTAGATATAAAAGAATTCAAAGTGTTTCAAACAATAAAAACGATCTTATAAATGGATAGGAGAATGAAATTTCAATATTTCTTAAAACTAGATATGATGAAATTAAAAACCTGATAATTGAAAAATCAATACCAGAAATTCAAATCAGTATTTCTAAGGGAAAATTTTCATATTATGAACTTACTCTTTTTTATTTATCCAGAATTTACCTAATTGAATTTGACAAAGAAAAATATTTAAATTCAATTATCTCAATTAATAAAAATGTTCTCAGTGAAGCCAAGTTAAGAGATAAAAATCTTAATGTTAATATGAATTCTATTTATGGAATTCCTATTCTTTTGAAAGATAATGTTGGATTTGAAGGACTGGCAACTACCGCAGGAGCTGTTAGTTTAAAAGATAATTTTACAAAAGATGCACTCATTGTAGAAAAATTAAAAAACTCAGGCGCAATAATTTTAGGAAAATCTAACCTCAGCGAATGGGCTAATTATTTTTGTTTAGGATGTCCTAACGGATATAGTGCAATGGGAGGTCAAACATTAAATCCATACGGAAGAAAAAAAATTGACACTGGTGGTTCGAGCTCAGGGAGTGGTGTAGCAACAGCATCAAATCTAAGTTCAGTTTCTATTGGATCTGAAACTTCAGGATCAATATTATCGCCTTCATCTTCAAATTCTCTTGTTGGAATGAAGCCTACGATAGGTTCTGTCAGTAGATCTGGAATTGTGCCAATTTCTTCTACATTGGATACTGCAGGACCAATGACAAAATTTGTGATAGATAACATAATAGTTATGAATGCAATTATAGGATTAGATGAAAATGATTCTTATTCATATGACATGAAACCTGTAGACATAGATTCAGTTAAAAATGCTAATCTTAAAGATTATAAACTCGGGTATTATTCTAATTATTACGAGGAGGATTCACTTTACAGAAAGAACATTGATTTATTAAAGTCAAAAGGTGCTAATTTAATAGAGATTGAACCCCAAAATATTTCTCTTCCTAATTTCAGAAAACTTTTAGATGAAGACATGAGAACAGATTTAGTTAAATATCTCAATGACTATGGAAATGAAAATCTTTTGGTCAAGGATATTAAGTCTATTATAGATTATAATTCTTTGGATTCAGTTACAAGAGCTCCATATGGTCAAGGTATTTTTGAAGGCATAATTAAAGACACTATGAGTAAAACTGATTTTAAATTATTGAAAGAAAAATTATCATTTAACGGAAATGATTTTTTTGATTCAGCTTATGATAAATATGATTTAGATGCGGTTATTTCAATTAATAATTATCATGCTGGTTATGCAGCTGTTGCTCACAACCCATGCTTAACTGTTCCAATGGGTTTTAGAAATGATAACAGACCAGCAGGATTAACATTTATAGGAAAATCAAAAAGTGAGCAATTGCTTTACGAAATCGGTTATGCTTATGAACAAATCTCAAAGAAAAGAAAAGCCCCTAATAATTAATTATTGAGAAGATAATCTATTGTTAAGGATGTCATTGATCTAATTCCAGTTTCAATGGCAGAATCATCAACATAAAAATCAGGCGTATGGTGTGGTGCAACTTTTGAAAGGTCGGCTCCTATTTTAGATCCACCTATAAAAAAATAAACTCCTGGAACTTTTTCCTGAAAGTAAGAAAAATCTTCAGCACCAGTAATTGCCTTCATTAGATTAACATTTTTTTCTCCATTAACTCTATTAAGAGTGGGGAGTACTTCTTCATATAAAAAAGGGTCATTGTATGTTATTGGATATGATACTAAATATGTGATTTTAGCTTCAATATTATTAGATTTTGCAACATTATAAACTATCTCTTCTAATCTTCTTAAAACTATGTCTTTCATATTCTTATCCAAAGTTCTAATTGTTCCCAACATGTATAGATCCTCAGGTATTATATTACTTCTTACCCCTCCATGAATACTTCCTATAGTTACAACTGCACCTGCTTCAGTAAGAGGCAAACTTCTACTAACAATAGTTTGTAACGAATTAACAATTTGTGAAGCAGTTACAATTGGATCTTTGCCTGTCCAAGGTGTTGAACCATGAGTTTGAACACCTTTTAAGTCAATTCTAAATTCATTAACTGCAGCCATAATTCCTTCAGGTCTAAGGTATACTTGTCCAGCATAAATTCCAGACCAAACATGAAGTCCAAAAATTGCATCAACATCTGGATTTTTTAAAACTCCTTCTTTAACCATTAATTCTGCACCTCCTTCTTCTCCTGGTGGAGCACCTTCTTCAGCTGGTTGAAAAATAAATTTTACCTGTCCTGGAATTTCATCTTTTATCTCATATAATATTTTAGCTGTTGACAATAATATGGCAGTATGCATGTCATGTCCACAAGCATGCATAACAGGAACTTCTTCTCCATTATATATACCTGTCATTTTAGATGCCCAAGGTATATCTGCTCTCTCTTTAACTGGAAGGCCATCAATATCAGCTCTTAGTCCAACTACTGGTCCAGCTTTACCTTCATTCAAAATTGCTACTACACCAGTTTTGGCAATACCCGTTTTAGGGTTGTAACCCATTTTTCGAAGTTCTTGAGCAATTCTTTCTGCTGTTTTGAACTCACGGTTACTTAATTCTGCATTTTGATGAAGCCAGTGTCTGAGCTCAATAGTTTCTTCGATATTTTCTTGTATTAACTCATCAATTCTTTTATCAAAATTTTGAGAATATGAAAAAAAACAAAAAAAAGTAATTAAAAGAGATAAATATTTCATGATTTTTTTTTCAAATTATGAAATTAATTTTTGATAACAATTTATTCTCCAATAATTGTGATAAATAATCTTCTAGAGGATGCTCTATTTCGGTGTTCACAAAGATATATTCCTTGCCAAATGCCCATTTGGGGAATCCCATCTTTTATAGGAAAATTAACTGATGAACCAATAATAGAGCTTTTTATATGCGAAGTCATATCATCAGGGCCTTCCATCGTATGAGTGTAATGATCATCATTCTCAGACACTAGTTTGTTAAAATGATTTTCAAAATCAACTCTAACACTAGGATCGGCATTTTCATTAATTGTTAAGCTAGCTGATGTATGTTTAATAAATAAATTAACTATTCCACTAATTTTAGGTAATTCATTAAATACTTGATCGCTAATTAAATGAAATCCTCTAGGATAAGGTCTTAGTATTATTTCTTTTTGAAATATCATAAAATAAAATTATGTTCGTTTCAGTGATTGACTATAAAAAATCTTGGAGCATTAAATTAACAAAAAGAATTAATTCAAGTAAAGAAGAAGTTTGGAATCTAATTTCTTCTCCTAATAATCTGGAATTATTTCATCCTTTTTGTAAATCAAATAAGATTATCAAATGGCCTGGCGAAGGATCATCAGATGAGCTAATTTACCTGAACGATTTTAAATTAATCAGATATTTTATTGAATGGCATGAAAACAAAGGCTATAAATTATTAATTGGTAGAAAAAATGGAAAAAAATCTCTAGTAATTTGGGAAATTTTTGAAGAAAAAAATTCTGTATACTTGTCGATTGAAGTTTATCCTCACTTTTTAAGAGAAAAAAGTAAAATATTTTCTTTTATTCCACATCACTTCATAGTTAAGCCAAACTTAAAAAAATACTTAAATAGTGTTCTTTCAGGCTTAGATTGGTATCTAATTAATAAAAAAAACATTCCAGAAAATTATTTTGGTAAACACAAATGGTTTTCAAAATAAATGTGTTCCGTGTTGGATTCGAACCAACGACCCCTACCCTGTCAAGGTAGTGCTCTGAACCAACTGAGCTAACGGAACTAAAATAAGAAATCAAATTTAGTATAATTTTTGAATGATAATAAATATGCTTAAAAATGTTTCTTATAACAACGAAAATGTCAAAAATGAAATAAGTGATTTGATTGGAAAACCATATTCTTTAATTGAAAAAATAAAAAAAGGTGGAATTGGTTCAAACAAACTTTTGATAACCAAAGCTGACAAAGAAATTGAAAATTTATTAGTTCTAGATCAAAACATTAACTACTGTAATATTGAACTAAGAGTTGATGGTATAATTATATATTTTAGATCACTACTAGAAACCTACGGTTTAGTTATTCCTTATTACAAACTTGTTGTGTTTAAAGTATCTGAGAATGAATATACATTTAACATAGATAACAAGTATTTAAAAATAAAAGTTAAAACAAAAAAGGACCATTCGTTTATCCGAAAAATAATTGAATTTAAGACTGATAAAACCAAAAATAATATAACATAAGAATATGATTATCATTATTTTAACTAAATTCATAGTATGAAAAATCAGATATCTTTTTTATTTACATCTATTCTAATCCTATTTCTATCATCTTGTGAAGTTGAAAATACCATGACAGATGATGAGCTTATTGACGCAATAATTAACTATGAAGAAAAAGTTACTGTTTCTGAAAGTGAACTGCCTTTTCAAGCACAAACTTTAATATCAAACGAATTAACCGATGATTATGTTGATCTTGCAAAATTAGCTCCTGGGCTTGGATTTCAAGTTGAAATGAGATCTATTGCTGTTTTTGAAATGGGTCTTAAGTCCGGAGATGTTTTCTTTGATGTTAATGGTAGAAAATTGGAAAGAGCTAAAGGAGATAAAGACAGAAAGAAAAGAATTAAACCTTGTTTTAAATTGAAATATCCAGTTAGTCTTGAATTAAGTGATGGAAAAATAGTTGAAGTCAAAGATAGAAAAGAACACTGCGAACTGATAAAGAACTTGGTTTCTAAAGATAAATCCTCAAGAAAAGAAATTAAAATTATTTATCCAGTAACAGTAATTTTTTATGATAGCAATAAAAATCTTGTTGAGAAAATAATGGAAGATGATGATGACTTCAAAGCATTAAAAGAATCCTGTGTAAAAAATAATTCGAGTAATAAAAGAGATTAAATTTTTTTTAAAATTATTTAAAATAGGATTCAAATTGAATCCTATTTTTTTTTAGTTATTGCAAATAAAACATAAAGAATCATCGAAATTATAATACTAATAAAACCAACTGGAAGTAAAAAGAAAGGTTCATGTAAATACCCGCTCTCATCAATCTCACTTCCAATCAAGTAAAATAATAAAAAACAAAGAACCCCTATTGCTAAAAAACTAGTTGCTATTTTAAATTTAGTTTCCAATTTCTATCAAACTTATTACTAGATCTAACCTCTTTTCCTCTTTCCTTCCATCCATTAAAATTATCAGGTGGTAAATCTGGAATTTTATTTAAATTATAATTTAGAAGATTATAAATTTCCTTGAGATTATCATTCATCGAGTTTATATCAATAGGATTTTTCTCAAGGAGATCCACAGAATAATTATAAAAATTACCGTTTTTATAAAGTTTATGAGTTTTATTTTGAGCATACACTCCTCTTTCTAAATTACGAGTTCCCCACATAGGATTATAAAAAGTTGTTAATACTTCTCTTTCATTATAATGCTGATTTTTCAATATAGGAAGAAAACTCAAAGCATTTGGATTAGATTTTTCAACTCCTAAAATTTCCTCAAATGTTGCATAAAAATCTACAAAATCAATAAATGCATCTGATGTTTTATTTCCTTTTAAATAATCATTCCAATTAATAATTAAAGGGACATTAGAAGCATATTTAATAGACAAACCTTTAGATCCTTGAATTTCTATTCCTTTATTTTTCGTTTTTACTTTGACATCAGTCCCATTATCACCTGTAAAAATTAGAATGGTATTCTTATCTAAGTCATTTTGTTTTAGAGCATTTGAAATTCGACCAACAACTTTATCCATATAGGTTAACATTTCTGAAAAATAAATTGGATTATTGCCTTTATTCCTTTTATTTAAATCATTCCAATCTTCAGAGTCTGGTGTCGGTAAAAAAGGGTCATGAACTAAAACCATCGGATAATAAATAAAAAAAGGTTCATCTTTATTTTTTTCAATAAAATTCACAATATGATCAGCAAAAATATCAGGACCATAATCATCTATATTATTATCCATCAACTCTCCATTTTTGAAAATATTTGGATTTGCAAACCTATCACCTCTTTCAGTTAACCACCATAAGCAATAATCATCAAAACCATGTCTGTAAGGTCTATCTCTATCTTGGTTAAATTCCATGTCGTATTGAACTCCATTCAATTGCCATTTACCAACAATACTTGTCTTATATCCCTTTTCCTGAAAAAGATTTCCAAAGGTTCTTTGATTAGGATTCAAATAAGTAAAATATTCATAATTTTCGTAGTTAGGTTTTCCGGTCATTATCTTAACCCTAGTTGGTGTACATAAAGGTTGTGAATAAGCACTGGTAAAATTTATACCATTTCTTGCTAACGAATCCAGTACAGGTGTGTTATAATCATCAGCTCCATTGATACCTAATGCTTCAAATCCTAAATCATCTGCCATAATTAAAATTACGTTTGGATTTTCTTTGTCAACTGAGCAACTAAATAAGAATATTATTAAAGTAAAAGAAATAATTACCCTGTAAATTTTCATAACTTTAAAATAAATAAAAAATGGTTCATTTTAGTAAAAAAGATATAGAAGGTTTAGAAAAAATTTACAGATTAAATCTAATCAACAGTTGTACAGGATACAAATCAGCTAATCTACTTGGTTCAATAGATAATGAAGGAAATACAAATCTTGCAATTTTTAGTTCAATTACACATCTAGGAAGCGATCCTGCTATGATTGGTTTTGTTCTAAGACCAAGAACTGTTCCCAGAAACACGTATAACAATATGTTTAATAACAAATTCTTTACTGTAAATCATGTTAATACAAATGATATTGAAGATGCTCATCATACTTCAGCAAAATACCCAAAAGAAATTTCAGAATTTGAGAAAACTAAATTTGAACCTGAGTTTATAGATGGATTTATTGCGCCTTTTGTAAAAAGTTCAAAAATTAAATTTGGCTGCAAATATCTCAATGAGTATGATATAAAAGAAAATAATACAATAATGGTAGTTGCATCCATAGAATGTCTTTATGTAGACAATGATGCTTTACAAGAAGATGGATGGATTAGATTAGATAAAGCTGGTACAGTTACTATAAATGGATTAGATGGATATGCAAAAACTACATTATTAAATAGGTTTAAATATGCTAGACCAAAAAAATGAAAAACTTTATAGATTCAAAAATTTTTAATTACTCTTTGAGTAAAAGCTCTAAGGAACCTAAAATTCTTAATGATCTAAATCGAGAAACTCATTTAAAAATATTAAATCCTAGAATGCTAAGTGGTCATTATCAGGGAAGAATATTATCACTTGTTTCAAAAATAATTAAACCAAAAACAGTTCTTGAAATTGGAACATATACTGGCTATTCAACAATTTGTTTATCAGAAGGTCTTGATAAAAATGGTAGTATTCATACTATTGATCATAATGAAGAATTATTAGTTATTCAAAATAAATATTTTAAAAAAGCTGGAATTTCAGAAAAGGTTAAACAATATACTGGTGATGCAACAAAAATTATTAAAAAATTAAATTTAGATTTTGATCTTGTATTTATTGATGCTGACAAAGAAAACTATCCTTTATATTTTGATTTAATTATTGAAAAGGTAAAACCTGGAGGTGTAATAATTGCAGATAACATACTATGGAGTGGTAAAATACTTGAAAAAGTTGAGGAAGAAGATTATGCTACTAAATCAATTATTGAATTCAATGATAAAGTCAAAAATGATGATAGAGTAGAAACCATCATTTTACCAATAAGAGATGGTTTAAGCCTGATTAGAAAAATTTAAATATCTCTTTTTATAGATCCTGTCAAATCATCAATATCATCTTTTACACTATCTATTTGATCAGAAATTTCTTTCGTATCAATACCTTTTTTTTCAGCGCTTTTTTGTATTTCAGTTTTAATTTCTTGAGTAGCATCTTTTACCTGTCTAATACCTTTACCCAAACCCTTGGCAATATCAGGAATTTTGTCTGCCCCAAATAACAAGAGAATAATTAAAAAAATTACTAAAATCTCTGCTCCACTGATAAAAAAAAGAATCATTTAACCTTTAATATTTGATTTAAATTTATCAAAATCTGACTCATTTTCCTCTTTTGGCCAAGAATTATTTGAAGTATCAATATCTGCTGTTTCTTTATCAGGATCAAGTTTAATACTTGAAATTTGCTTATTACTAGTAATTACTTTTCTAACTTCTAAATCATTTTTTCTCCATACTTGAGCAGGATATTTTCTTCTCTCAACAGATCCATCCTCATATTCAATATCAATAATTATTGGCATAACTAAACCGCCTGGTTTATCAAAAACTATTTCATAATAAAACTTTGGAATATTCATTTTTGAAATTTCTTCATTTGAATAATTTTCACTTAAATAATTATTTAAAAGCTTTGAATTTTCAAGAGGATTTTTGCTCTTTAAATCTTCGCTATCATTCTCAAATTTCTCAAAGAATATTAAAGGTCTTAACCTATTTCTTGGTATACCCTGTTCTTCCATGATTTTTTTCATTTCTTCACCTGGATTAGGAGAAACATAATATTGATTTATTTCTTTAATACCAATGTCTACAAAATCAGTAGTATAAAACCATCCTCTCCAAAACCAGTCAAGATCAACAGCTGATGCATCTTCCATTGTTCTAAAAAAGTCTTCAGGTGTTGGATGTTTAAATTTCCATCTATTAGAATACTTTTTAAAAGCATAGTCAAATAGCTCTTCACCCATAACTGTTTCTCTTAAAATATTTAGCGCTGTGGCCGGCTTACCATATGCATTTGGACCTAGACTGTATACGTTTTCAGGATTTGACATTATTGGTGCTAAGTAATTTTCATCAACACTCATATAATCTACAATTAACTCGGCAGGACCTCTATCAGAGGGGAAATTCTTATTTGGATAAATAATATCTGGATATTTTTTTCCAAACTCTTGTTCAGCTAAATATTGAACAAAAGTATTGATTCCCTCATCCATCCATGCCCATTGTCTTTCATCACTGTTAACTATCATCGGAAAGAAAAAGTGACCAATTTCATGAATAATAACTCCAATCATTCCAAACTTTTCATCATCTGAGTAAGATCCATCAAGATTTGGTCGACCGAAATTAAAGCATATCATAGGGTACTCCATTCCAATTCTGTGGGCATGTACTGAAATAGCTTTGTGATAAGGATAATTAAAAGTGTAATCAGAATAGAACTTTAAAGTTTCCATTACAGTAATTGTAGAAAAATCTTCCCACATTGGGTTACCTTCTTTTGGGTATAAAGAGACAGCCATTTTATCTTCATTTCCAATCTTTACTGCCATCATGTCCAAAATATATTTTCTTGAGGTTGCAAAAGCAAAGTCTCGTACATTTTCAGCATAAAACTTCCATGTTTTTTTATCCTTAGAAAAAGACTTTTCTGCAATCTCTGCTTCTTCCTGTGAAACTATTATAACAGGCTTATCATAAGATTTTTTTGCCTTATTAAATCTTTTCATCATTTCTTTAGAATAAACATCCTTTCTATTTACTAACTTTCCAGTGGCTTCCATAATGTGATCAGCAGGTACAGTTATATTGACCTCATAATTTCCAAATGGCAAAGCAAATTCCCCATCTCCCCAAAACTGATAATTTTGCCACCCTTCAACTTCATCATAAACACACATTCTAGGAAAAAATTGAGCAATTATATATGCTCTATTATCATCATTTGGAAAAGTTTCATATCCAGATCTACCACCATCATTAACATGATCATTAATATTATACCACCATTTTACTTTAAAAGAAAAACTTTCACCAGTTCCAATTGCTTTAGGAAGATCAATTCTCATCATGGTTTGATTAACAAAATAATCGAGTGGCTTATCATTAATATCTCTTACATATTCTATATTAAATCCACCATCAAATGGGTCATTAATGAATTCTTTTTCAAAAGTATCTGGTATATATGCTGGGTTAACAGAATTACTGTCTCTAATCAAACTTGGTGAATCTTTAGATCTAACATTTTGATCTAATTGAACCCATAAATAATCCAGTAAATCAGGTGAGTTATTTGTATATGTAACTATTTCATCACCGTATATTTTTTTATTTGCATCATCTAATTCAATATTAATTATATAATCAGCTTGTTGTTGATAATAAGCTGGTCCAGGTGCCCCAGATGCAGTCCTGAACATATTTGGAGATGCAAATTCTTGATTTAACTGACGAAATTTGTTAGTATTAATTTTTTCTGTTTGTTTTTGTTGAGAAATATTTTCAATTGGAAATAATAAAACAGAAATTATTAAAAAGATTATATTTTTTTTCATAACTGGATTTTTAGGGAATATCAAATTTAAAAAAAACTAGTTACTTAAAAGAAGACTACTTATTGAATTATACTTGTCTTGTATAAAGCTTTTTCTAAACTTTCCCTTTCTTATTAATATTATATTTTTTTGATTTGGAAAAGAATTGTAAAGGATGGAGTTCTGAATCTCAATAGATTGACCTAATAAATCACTATTTATTTCCATATAAAAATTAATTTGATCTTGTTTCTTTTCAAAACCCAAATAATTAATCAAAATAGCTTCATTATCAAAATTTATTTGAAAGTTTTGATTAAGGTATGGTTTGTAAATCTCATTTAAATAGTCATAATCTTTGATATAATCAACTTTTTTCGAATCTAGCTTCAAATCCTTTTCAAGATCATCATAAAATACCTTCAAAGTTATTTCAAACGATTGTGTTTTGTTGTCAAAATCTATTAGAGTTGTACTTACATAATATTTATGCGGAAAAACTAAAAGAAATAATAAAGTAAAAAAATTAATTATTAATGGATTCATAAAACTTATCTAAATTATTTAAAATTAATCCATGATTAGAACTTTTAAAATCAGTTAATAAATCATAATTTTCAGAGGCTCCAAGAACAAATTCATAAACTTCTTCCTCCTTCAGATTATATCTTTCCATAAAGTAATTTGAACCGTAGAATTGAATTATAGAAACAACAACGCCATATTGTTTCTCCAAACCTCTAGCAATTTTGAGATTTTTATAATATCCTGATAATTGTTTATACATACCCTCAATATCTAAAGGCATTAAAGGGAGAAGTAAAACATTCAATAAAATTTGAGAATTATTTTTATATACTATCTTCTCCTGTCTTTCACCTTTAAAACCTGGAATATTAACATCATCAAAATTAAATATTTCCTTCTTGTTTACTTTGTTAGCATCAGCTAATAAGTTTCCAGATAAATTGTAAGGTGTTACATCCACATTCTTAAGTTCATTTACTTTAACATCAAGAAAAACTCTAATAGAATCTGAATTATAAACTTCTTCATTTATATAAACAAAATGGGCTTTAATTTGTACAGATCTAAAAAAAAGAGAATCCTTTAATCTTACACCTATTCGAAAAAAACCTTCTTTATCCGTAATCGTTGTTCCCCCGGTTAATTTATTAATGATAACTATTCCACTTTTTTCAATATCATTATTAACTACTTCCCCGGAAAGAGTTTTAATTTCAGTGTTTTGAGAAAATGATAAAACAGAGAAAAAAAATAATAATAGAAAAACCCTAACCTTTACTAACAATTCTGTTGAATTTTTTACTTTGTTTAACTAGAAAATCTATCAATTCAAATTCTTTGTCTTTTTTTAAAAGAATTTTTGATGGAAAATTTTCATCACAATAAATCAAAAACTCATTGATTTTATCTTTTTGTATGCCAAGACTTTTTGTAAAAAAAACATCATCATAAACTTCTCTAATTAAATCACTTGGATTATAATTAAATGTAGCACTTTCTTCATTTGACTTATTATTAATTGTATTAGCAATTAATTTGTATAGATTAACAAAGTTTAAACCATTTCTGAGTTTCCCCTGCTCATTAATTACATTGACAACCCTAGTAGATTTATCATTGCTGTAATCAAACCTTTTGAATTCTTCTTCTTTTAAATCTAAAAATTTTTCTCTGTTTTCTGGTGTGACAACAACCTCGTCAAGAGCTGTAACTTTTTCATTAACATCAACAACTATCCTGTTTCTTTGTAAAATGTCTTTGGTTATGGTAATTTCCCTAATCTGATATTGAACTGATGAAAAAAGTATTTTATCATTTAGTTTAACTTCAATTTCAAACTCACCTTCACTATTTGTTGTTGTTGCTATTTGAGAAGTATTATTTATAACGTTAGCACCTTCAACATTAACATTTTTGTACAGAACCTTTCCCTTAATCCATGTACGATAATCATTTTGTCCAAATGAAATAGATGAAAATAGAATAACTAAAACAAAAAAATATTTTTTATAATTCATTGCTTAATTCTTGAGCGGGAGACCGGGTTCGAACCGGCGACATTCAGCTTGGAAGGCTGACGCTC
>JAYNRW010000005.1:0-28732 GCA_038114965.1 Flavobacteriaceae bacterium
TTTTAATAATTGTTAATTAGGCGCTAAATATGAGTGTTGTTTTTTTAACAACGCTGTTGTATTTATAACAATTAGTGTTTATGAATGGCTTTTGTTAGTTTTAAAGCAAGGTCAGTCATAATCATTGTTGAGTTTCCATTTCGCAAAGTGTGATAAAAAGCTTTTTCAAACTCGTTAGTAAGTTCTTCAACATTATTTTGTGTAACAAATTTTGAAAAAGAAGAAAAATTAAATTCTGTTTTTGGATTAAATGAAATAAGATTTTCAGCTTGTATGTTTTTTAAGAAAGCTTGTCGAATTATTTCAGTAGAATATATAAAAAAGTCTTTCTGGCTTTCGCGATCAAGTTTCGCAGCGTTTTTTGACCACTCAATAATTTTTGATCCATAAGAAATATCTTTTCTGATTTGAAAAGCATTTCTTAACAACTCACTAAACATCAACTCTAGTTCAACAGAGACACCATCATACTCTTTTAAGCCTTCAAAACCTATAGTTTGACATCTAGAAACCAATGTTGGCAAAAGGTCTGTTCTTTTTTCTGTTATAAAAACAAATGAAGTCTCTTTGCCAGGTTCTTCAACAAGCTTCAAAATTTTATTCGTTGCTTCAGAGTTTAGCCTTTGAGCAGACCAGAACAAAACGAGTTTATGTTTTTTTTCAAATGCAGAGATTGAAAGCTTCCTGGGCAATGGTTCAACTGCACTAACCCCAATAAAAGGCTGTTTGTTTCCACACTCCAGTTTTTCTTTCCACTGACCCATTGTAAGGTTGTCTCCAAATTCAGACAGAGCTTCTCTCCATTGATTATAATAGTAATCACAAACGCTTTCTTGCGGCTTTGAAGATGAAGGAATTGGAAATATAAAATGAAGGTCAGGGTGAGTAAATGACCCACACATTTTTTCTAGTCTTGATTTTTTTTCACCCTCTTCATCAAGAGTCAACACTGTTTTACAAAAATCCAAAGCAGACTTTAGTTTGTTTTTACTGTTTCCATAAAGCAATATGGCATTAGGAATTCTTTTGCTTTTCGCAATGCTGTTTAATTCTTGACTTGCAGACTGTGTTTTTTCCAATTCTTAAATTTATTAAAAATAAACCTTAATTTTTATAATTGACATATCTTTGAACAGATTATGAAAACGATAAATAAATTTGATTTTAATAATAAAAAAGCAATTGTTAGGGTAGACTTTAATGTTCCAATTGAGAAAGAAAAAGTTACAGATAATAGTAGAATTCTTGCTGCAAAAACGACCATAGATAAAATTATTTCAGACGGCGGATCTTGTATACTAATGAGTCACTTAGGACGACCTAAGGGCTTTGACAATAACCTTTCTATGTCTAAAATTCATTCTGAAGTTGAAAGAGTTTTGAACACAAAAGTGATTTTATCTAAAGACGTTATAGGTGATGATGCAATAAATAAAGCAATCAATTTATCAAGTGGTGAAATACTTCTTTTGGAAAATTTAAGGTTTCACAAAGAGGAAACAGACGGTGATGTAGGTTTTGCAAAAAAACTTTCAACACTAGCTGACTGTTATGTTAATGATGCTTTTGGAACAGCTCACAGAGCACACGCTTCAACAACTATTATTGCGCGGTATTTTGATAATAAATTTTTTGGAAGCCTTTTAGAAAAAGAAGTGAAATCAATAGAAAAAGTTATGCAAAGTGGAGAAAAACCCGTTTTGGCTATTTTGGGAGGAGCAAAGATTTCTTCAAAAATTCCAATCATTAATAATATTATAGACGTTGTTGATCACATTATAATTGGAGGAGGCATGTCGTTTACTTTTATTAAAGCGCTTGGAGGAAAGATTGGGTCATCTATATGTGAAGACGAAATGATTTCTACTGCACTTGAAATTTTAGCTAGAGCAAAAGAAAAGAATGTCAAAATTCATCTTCCATCTGATGTGGTTTGCGCCAAAGAGTTTAGCAATGATGCAGAGACAAAAAACTTTGATATATATAATATTCCAGATGACTATGAAGGTATGGACGCCGGAAAAAACTCAATAGAAGCTTTTAGAAAAGTTGTTTTAGATTCAAAGACAATACTATGGAATGGGCCTGTTGGTGTTTTTGAGTTTTCCAATTTTTCAAAAGGCACAAAAGAGCTAGGTAATTTAGTAGCCGAAAGCACAGCTAATGGAGCCTTCTCATTAGTAGGGGGCGGAGACTCTGTTGCTGCAGTAAAAAAATTTGGGCTTCAAGATAAAGTAAGCTATGTGTCAACAGGCGGAGGGGCTATGCTAGAAAGCTTGGAGGGCAAAACACTTCCTGGAATAAGCGCTTTAAGTAACTAAAGTATTTTGAAAAAATATACATACATATTTATTTTGATTTTGTTTCTTTCATGTGAGGAAGAAACCAAAAATTACAAACCTTTATCCTCTGGCAGAATTAATTCTGTTTCTGTAATAACTGACAAAGTCACATGGGAATCTAAAGTTGGCAATGAAATTAGAAATATTTTTGCATCTGAATTTAAAGGGCTCCCTCAAATTGAAGAATCTTTTAATTTAAGCTATATTCCTTATGAAGCTTTTACTGGTTTTGGAAGAACCGGAAGAAACATAATTTTTATAAACCAGAAAAAAGACGACAAACCAAAGATGGCTAGAGACAAGTTTGCTAGACCACAACTGTTTTTGGAAATATCAGGCACAAACGAAACACAATTAATTGAAAACCTAAAAAAAGCAGCAAGCTTTTCAATAAATGAGTTTCAAAAAGGCGAAATAGAAGAAAACAAAAGAAGAATATTAAAATCCCCTTTAAACAAAACAAACTTAAAAGACTCTTTATCCATTAGTTTAACAATGCCGTCTGCATACTCGATTTTTAAAGAAGAAAATAAAACTATCTGGTTTCAAAAACCTTTAAAAAACGGCACGTCAAATTTAATAGCAAGCGAGCTAAACATCCAATATGAAAGCTTTGATGAAATTGATCTTTTGAAAACAATCAAAACTAGAGACTCACTAAACAAAGAGTTTGTTCCAGGACGAGTTGATGGAAGCTATATGATTACTGAAGAAGCGTATTTGCCATATTTTGATCTTGACGAAACTAATGGTTTTGTTTCAAAGGAGACAAGAGGCACATGGGAGGTTAAAGGAGATTTTATGGGCGGCCCCTTTATCAATTATGTTGTAAAAGATACCATAAACAAACGAATTTTATATTTAGAAGGCTTTATCTTTTCTCCTTCTCAAAGAAAGAGAGATGGAATTATTGAGCTTGAAGCAATCATTAAATCACTAAAAGTTTTTAAAAAGAAATAAAAAATTATTTGTCTTCTTTTTCTTTTTCTTCTTCTTTAGAGGCGTTTTTAAACTCTTTAATACCTGTTCCTAGGCCTTTCATTAGCTCAGGAATTTTTCTTCCTCCGAATAATAAAAGAACAACAAGTAAGATTAAAACAATTTGACCCGGTCCTAATGCAAATAAAACTAGCGCTGTATTCATAAATCTAATTTAAACAAAAGTAATAATAAATTGCTTTTTAATATTCAAACCATAAAAATTAATAATTTTTTGATGATTATCTTTGTTTCAAATGAAAGGAAAAAAGAATGTAAATAAAAACAAGCAAGAGCCCAACAAATACAGGTTGGTAGTTTTGAACGAAGAAACTTATGAAGAGAGATTCTCTTTAAGGCTTTCCAAATTTAACATTCTTGCATATTCAATTCTTGTCAGCCTTTTTATAATGACAATAACAACATTCATAATTTTTTTCACACCTGTTAGAGAATATGTTCCTGGATATGATACAACAGCAATAAGGTTTCAGGCAATTGACAATTTACAAAAACTAGACACGCTGGTAGCGGAGCTAGAAAACAATGAACAATACATCTTGTCTCTAAAAAGCCTATTGTCTGGAGAAGATTTTGAAAACAAATACCAAACACGTTCAGAGCTGGCTAAAGTAGACATTTCAGAATTGGACATCAAAATCAATATTGAAGACTCCATTCTTAGAAAACTTGTTGAGAGAGAGGATAAATTTAATGTTATTGAATCTGAGTTTAATCCTATAAACATTTCTTTAGAATCACCAGTTAGTGGGTTTATTTCTGAAAAGTTTTCAATTACTGATAAACATTATGGAATTGATATAGTTTTGAAAGAAGAAACACCAGTTAAATCAGTTGCTGATGGAATTGTTATACTTTCAGAATGGACTATTAGCTCTGGTTATACCTTGGCGGTATATCATAAAAACAAACTAATGACTGTTTACAAACACAATAAATCTTCAAAAGTTTCACAAGGAGACTTTGTTCAATCAGGACAGATCATAGCTCTATCTGGAAATACCGGGGAACTAACTACAGGCCCCCATTTACATTTTGAACTTTGGGATGATAAAGGGCCAATTAACCCTGAGGATTTAATAAGTTTCTAATATGCTAAAAAAGACAATTGCAAAACTTTTTGCATCTTTCATTGTTAGGCAAATTGAAAGTACATATTCAAAAGCTGCGAAAATTCAAAAACAAACATTGATAAAGCTTATTAAGAAAGCGTCTAAAACTCAGTTTGGTTTAGACCATAATTTTAAAAACATAAACGACTTCAAGTCTTTTAAGAGTTTAGTTCCTGTGAGAGATTATGAAGACATAAAAAGCTATATCGATAAAGTTAAAAAAGGAGAAGAGAATGTCCTTTGGCCAGGAAAACCAAGATATTTTGCTAAAACATCAGGAACTACAAGCGGGGCGAAACTCATTCCAATTTCAAATGAATCAATGCCCCATCACATAAAATCATCTAGAAACGCCCTGCTTTTTTATATAAATAAAACAGGAAAAACTGATTTTTTGAGCGGTAAAACAATTTTTATTCAAGGCTCTCCTGTTCTAGAAAATATAAATGGAATAAAAACAGGAAGACTGTCTGGAATAGCAGCCCATTACGTTCCTTCATATTTAAGAGCGAACAATATGCCCTCATGGGACACCAATTGTATTGATGATTGGGAACAAAAAATTAATGCAATTTGCGAAGAAACATTAAATGAGAACATGACTGTTATTGGCGGAATTCCGTCCTGGGTGCAAATGTATTTTGAAAAACTTATCACAAAATCAAATAAAAAAAACTTATCTGAAATTTTTCAAAACTTTTCTCTTTTCGTTTTTGGTGGTGTAAATTATGATCCTTATAAAAAAAAGTTTAACAAACTCATTGGAAAAACAATTGACTCGATTGAATATTTTCCGGCATCTGAAGGTTTTTTTGCTTATCAAAATGAGCAAGACGATAAAGCTCTACTCCTCCAATATGATTCAGGAATTTTTTATGAGTTTATTAAGCTTAGTGAATTTGAAAGCGATAAAGCAAAACGTCACGATCTTTCTACTGTTGAGATTGGAGTTAATTACGTAATGATTGTTTCAACTAATGCAGGCCTTTGGGCATATAATACAGGAGACACAGTTGTTTTCACTTCTTTAATTCCTCCAAAAATTTTAGTTACTGGAAGATATAAGCATTTTATTTCAGCCTTCGGAGAACACGTTATAGCGTCTGAAGTAGAACAATCTTTAGCTGAAACAGCGAGTTTTTTTAATATTTTAATTAATGAATTTACTGTAGCTCCAAAATTAGAAAACCAAGGAGATTTGCCATGTCACCAGTGGTGTATTGAATTAGAAACAGTGGATTTCAATATCAAGGAGTTTTCAAACCACCTTAATTCAGCATTATGTAATAGAAATATTTACTACAGAGATTTAATTGAAGGAAAAGTCTTAAAAGAACTTGAAATAGTAGTAGTGAAAAAAGGAGCTTTCAAGAATTATATGAAGTCTAAAGGAAAGCTAGGGGGGCAGAATAAAATACCAAGACTTTCTAATAACAGAGAATTAATTGAGGGAATTTTGAAGTTAAATTAATTTCTCTTAAGATTAATTTTTTGGTTTAAAAGATAGTTGGTTTGTCTTGAATCAGTTTTAGATTTTTGATTGTAGATTAAATAAGTTCCATAAAGTTCTGAAAAACGATTATTGAGGTTTGTTAAGGTTCTGTTTTTCCTTTTAACAGCATAATCTTTTGTTTTAGATTTTTCAGTGAATAAAGACATTACTTTAGAATTTGCAAGTGAGTTTTTGTTAACAAAGAGAGAAATTAAATTTGCTTCAGTTTCACTTAATGTTAAAGTACCTTTTGCATGAATAATTTCATTATCAATTAAAACATAGTTTTTATTTGAATAGCTAAAGAAAACCCATAGAAAAATTATAATAGAAACTAATAGAATAGCTCCAAAAATTAAAAAATCATAAAAATTATCGGAGCTTCTGTATAAATACTCTTCAGAAATGTTTGGATAACCCTCAAGCCCTTTTAAATCAAAATATGCCATAGAGACTGATCCAGTTGCAGAATTACTAACAGTGCTGATTATTTCACTATTTTTCATTATAGACCTCCCTCCACTTTTATACAACAACAAATCATTCGGAATAGTTTGTATAGTATTTTCTGTTGGATTAATTAAGTATAGATTAGGATCATCTATGATACTAATTAAAAGATTATCCTTATAAATCCAATCTTTATTTAAGGAAGTTATAGGAGCACTCAATAAAAGAGGATTTAAAACACCTTTCTTTTCCCAATTAAAAGTGTCAGAAGTTACAGCCTCACCTATTGATGTTGATGTCGGCAAGGATAAAACATAAAGATTATCTTCTCTGTTTTCTTTTTGATTATTACTGTTTCTACTCATAAACCCTGCAGCATAAAGTTTATCATCTTTAATCAAAAAAGCACCACGATCAATTCCCTCAGGCGCTTGTCCTGTAGTAGGTATATAGTCCCACTGCCCTGAACTAAAATTAAATTTTGTAAGAAGGGATTTTGTTTCCCAAAAGCCATAACCCCCCAATAAATACAAGTTTTTATTGTGGCTGAAAAAATATCCAGAATATTGATTCCTATGAGCAAAAGACCTGTCAATTCTTTTTATTGCCCCAACGCTTTCATTAAACTTAAACAGCATCCCGCCACCAGGATATAAAAGATAAGTATCAGAACCCATTTTTGTTGGTATTAGGGCTTGAAACTCAACATTAATTTCCTCAGGCACTTGGCTAGAGTAATTTTTATAGACAAACTCATTATTTTGAAAGGGGCCTGTAAGAAAGCCGTTCCTTAAAAGTATTTGAAAATACTTTTTTCCATTTTCTATAAACAGAAAGTCTCTAGCTTCTAGAAGCTTTGAGACACTTTCAGTATTTAAAATAGAATCATTGGAAGCTTCATTAAAGTTGTTTTTTTCAAAAGCAAATAAATGCTTGTTATTAAAGCTTAAGACTATTAAGAAAAGCCAGAAAAATGTTTTTTTCATCATTTGAAGATTAAGAAAAATATACCAATCATATAAACCAATAAGCAAAGAATGACAAGGCTCAAACTTAAAACACTTGAAAGAAGAAAACCTAAAACAAGAACAGAAATAGAAATGAATAAAATTGTTAATGTAGATTGCCAATGATTAAGCCCTTTTTTATCAATAAGCCTATGATGAAGATGTACTCTATCAGCAACAAAAGGAGACTGTTTTTTGTAAGCCCTTATAATAAAAGCTCTTAACGTATCAGCTAGAGGATATATTAATAATAATACAGCAAGCAAAGGCCTTGAAATATTTGAATCGGTTACAATAGAGCTTCTATCATCAAGTATATAAAAAATATAAAAAGCCATAACAGACCCAAGTAAAAGCGAGCCAGTATCACCTAGAAAAACCTTTTTGTGAGGATTCATGTTGTAAATTAAAAAACCAATTAAAGCTCCTATTATTGATGGAACAACAAGCTCCATTTCTTTTGAAGAAACAGCAAGAATAGCCCCAACAATGACAAAAAACTTTATACAAAGCAAAGCGGCCAGCCCATCAATTCCATCAATTAAATTTAATGAGTTTACTATCACAACAAAAACATATATTGTTATAACTGCTGACGCCCAGTAAGGAATTTCATAAATTCCAAAAACACCATGAAAATTATTTATATAAATACGGCTTTGCAACAGTACAACCCCAGCAAACACTTGAACAAAAAACTTTTCTCTGTATTTAATTGTGAACAAATCATCACCAACTCCAATTAGAGCCACAAAACAAAAAGCAATTAGAGCATAAAGATCCACGCTCATTACACCCAGCGCTTTTCCAATGCCATAACATATACAAAATGTTAAAAACAAAGCAAGCCCACCAGATCGAGTAGCTTTATCTTTGTGAGAAGATCTTTCTACAATTGGATCATACATTTTGTTTAAATTAAAGGTATTGTTTAGATACCCGTTTAAAAAGGCTGAAAGACCGGCCCCTAAAAACAAAAACAAAAAATAATAAACTAATAATTCAATTTCCATTTATTAACTTAGTTTTAGTGAAAAGATTGGTTTCATATATTGTTTTACTGTTTTTTAATTTTTCTTTATGTCAAATTCAGCTTCCAGTTTCTGATAGTGTAACAAATTATCTGTTTGCAAAATCAGAGAAGGGTAAACTATCCATAATAACCACTAATGGCATTTTTGAATTAAATAATAATTCATGGGATTATTTTGCATTTCCTTCTTCTTCATTCAAGCAAGAGATTAAAAAAATTGGAGTAGAATTTTCACACAAAGAATATTTGTCTGTTTCAACTTCCAATGATTTTTATTTGGTCTCTGTTGGAGCGGGACCAGTTTTTAAAAAAGACGGCAATCAATTTATAAGAATTGACAACACTAGCCTTCATAGAAATCAAGTATGGGGGTCTTTTTTTGTTTATAATGACAAAATTCATATTTACGGAGGCTATGGTTTTTGGTCTTTTAAAGACTACATCACTTTCTATGATCCAAATATTAAACAGTGGGACATAGTTTACAACAATAGCGCTTACATTCCAAAAGGCAGAGGCAAATCAATTAGTTTGGTTTCACCTGATGATAAACTTTATGTGCTCGGAGGCTCAACCATTAGTTCACAAAGCGCTATGTATAGTGTAGACAATGACGATGTCTTTTATTTTGATTTCATCAAAAAAGAATTCGTTGATTTAGGTAAAATTCCTGAACCTTTAACGTCAAAACAAACTCTTTTTTCACTGCCATCAATTGACATGAGTTCTTTTTTAGTGGAAAATGACTCAATTATCAAATTTGACTTTAACGAGATGAGTTATTCATCTTTCAAAAGCGACAGTTTAAAGCCTAATATCGATAATAAATTTCCAACTTTTATTGTAGATGAAAGCATATTTTATATTTCTGGAAATAACGGTTTAAAAACTCTTGACCACATAGATCTAAACTCATTAGATCAGTTTCCTTATACAGCATCAACATTTCCAATAGTTTCAAAGAAAATAGACAATTCAATTGAAAACATTTTAATTTCTCTAACTGGCTTTGCCTTTTTCTGGATAATTTTGAAACTTTTTCTATATAAAGATCACATCAAGGCTCAATTATTGTTTGATGATAAAGCAATTTACTTTAAAAACAACTCTGTCGAGATTTCATCAAAAGAAAAAAAGTTCATTACACTTTTATCTGAAAACAATTTCATTTCAGCTCCTCAAGTAAACAAAATTATATCTTCTAAAAACTACAGTAAATCACACCTAACTTCAATTAGAAATCAATTTATTTGCGACATAAACTCAAAACTTTTTCAGTTGACTGGGAACAAAACTTCAATTATTGAAACTAAACACCCTGAAGACAATAGAGTCAAAGCTTATAAAACGGACATTAACAGCTTTAAGCCTAAAATAAGTTTTATAAAATTTGTTTTTGAGCTGTAATCTAGACACAGCTTCGCTAATTTAACCACAAAAAAAGCAAGAAAAATCATTAGCTGCTTATGCAGTAACTAAATCACTCTTTTTAATAATCACCTTAACGTTTAAAGACTTTAAGGTAATTGTAACGGTTTTGTTGTTTATTTTTTCAACAACTCCGCTTTTGTAAATCATAGGTCCAGAGATAATCTTTACTTTTTCACCAATATTACAATTAAAAAAACCATCATCATCAGCAGTGCCATTTAGATAGCTTTTCAAAACAGAAATTTCATTTTCAGTTATTACTGCTGGCAACCCATTAATTCCTCTTACAATGCTTTTAGTGTAAGGATTAAGGTTGATCAAATTATAGTCGAGCTTGTTTAGTTTAAAAAAAGCATAACCAGGCATAGCAGGCATGTTTATTTTTTTAATTCTGTCTGACCAAACTCTCTTTGACCTAAAAAAAGGAACATATGATTCAATATCAAATGAAGAGAAGAAGTCTCTAGCTTTGAACTCGTTTTTGGCTTTAGTTTTAATTGCAAACCATTTCATGTGCATTGCTAATATATAAATAATATTCAAATCAATAGTTCGTTTTTTTGTATCCTATTTTTAAATAACTGATTTTCAATTACTTAATTTTTAAAATTAAAAATTACAAGTTTTTTAAAGGCTAATAAAATTTTTATTATCGAAGCTTTTTTATTGCTATAAATTGATTCAAAACACTATAAATAAATTAATTTTACAAAATGAATATTTTGATTATTGGCTCCGGCGCAAGAGAGCATGTTTTTTTTCATAAACTACTTGAATCAAAGACAAATGTCTCTTTGTTTTCTATTAATCCAAATGCTGCAATTTCTTCTATTTCTAAGGCTTTATATTTTGATTTTAATTTTCAAAATCTTAAACAAGCTATTATTGATAATTCTATTAATCTTGTTCTTGTTGGACCAGAAATTCCACTAATTGATGGTGTTTATGATTTTGTTAAGTCGGATAATGAAATTAGTGATACAATTGTTATAGGACCTTCTAAAAATGGCGCGATGCTTGAGGGCAGTAAGGATTTTGCAAAGGAATTTATGTTAAAATACAATATTCCTACAGCACAATCAAAATCATTCACTAAAGAATCAATCTCAGAAGGAATTAATTACTTGAAAAACAAGAAAGGACCATATGTCCTCAAAGCTGATGGCCCTGCAGCGGGAAAAGGAGTTGTTATTGTTGATAAATTTGATGAAGCTAAAATTGTTTTAGAAGATATGCTTCTTAATAACAGTTTCGGCAAATCCTCAGAAACCGTTGTAATTGAAGAGTTTCTTTCAGGCATTGAGATGTCGTGTTTTGTTCTATTCGATGGCAAAAACTATTTAACTATTCCCTATGCTAAAGATTACAAAAGAATTGGAGAGGGAGATGTTGGACTTAATACAGGAGGTATGGGTTCAGTATCGCCTGTATCATTTATGGATAATGAAATGCATAATAAGATTGAAGAAAGAATTATTAAGCCAACAGTAGCTGGCTTAATCAATGAAGGAATTGAATATAAAGGGTTTATTTTTATAGGGCTTATTAATGTAAATGGTAACCCTTACGTAATTGAGTATAATGTTAGAATGGGTGATCCTGAGACTCAAGTTGTTCTACCAAGGATAAAAAACGATTTTTTACAAATACTGCTTGCAATTGAAAACCAAAACCTGGATCAAATCGAATTAGAAATAGACCCTAAGCATTATACAAATGTAGTTCTAGCGTCTAAAGGATATCCAGAGAATTATAATAAAGGATTTGTAATTAAAGGCTTGGAAAAAATTAATAGGTCTATTATTTTTCATGCGGGAACGTTATTAAAGGATAATGTTTTAACTAATGGAGGAAGAGTTATTTCTGTGGTTTCTTCAGCAGATAATTTTAAAGATGCTCTTAAACAGAGCTATGAATCAATCGGATTAATTGAATTTGAAGGAAAAATCTACAGAAAAGATATTGGGTTTGATTTATAAAAAAGAATGTGCTGTAACTTCAGTTTCTTTACCTTCCTTTTTGTCATATTTTACAAGTTCTAAAGTCCAGTAAACTAATGCTGCTGAAATAACAAAAATAAAACTAAAGTTTATGGCGTTCTGAAAAATCCAGCTAGCAATATCTAGACGGATAAAATCAAAAGGGAAAAACAGAATTTCAACAAATAAAAACTCTATCGCTTCAAATAATTCTTTCATCATACAGCAAAGATAATAACAATATTTATTTTTGTTGAACTTAGTTTAATTATATTTAAAGCATATGACAATTTCTAACGAATGTATCTCAATTTTTAAAAAGGCTATTGACGACTATCATGTCTTTGATTCTGTAGATCGAGAACTAAAAAACCCTTTTTCTGACAATGAGATTTTTAAAAAAAATATTTACAAAAAAGCGTGGATTGATACAGTTCAATGGCATCTTGAAGATATTATAAGAAAACCTTCTATTGATCCCAAAGAGGCGTTAGAAATTAAACGAAGAATTGATAAAAGTAACCAAGACAGGACAGACATGGTTGAGATTATTGATGAATATTTTTTTAATAAATTTTCTAATGTAAAAATTAGTGAAGAATGTAATATTAATACAGAAACTCCTGCTTGGGCAATTGATAGACTATCTATTTTAGAGCTTAAAATTTTTCACATGGACGTTGAGGCAAATAGATCTTCAGCTGATGAAAAGCATAGACTTTCTTGTATTAGTAAATTAGAGATTTTAAAAGCCCAAAGAAAAAATTTGTCTAAAGCCATAGATCAGCTTCTTGATAATATATCTAATGGAAAAACAATGGCCCTCACTTATAAACAAATGAAAATGTATAATGATGATAAGTTGAATCCTGAACTATATAAGGACTAGTTATGAAAAAGACACTCATTCTAAGGTTTTCTTCTTTAGGTGATGTGGCCATGATAGTTCCTGTGATAAGGTGTTTATGTAAAAAATATCCAGATGAAGAGTTTATAATAGTCTCAAGAGAAAAATTTAAACCATTATTTGAGGAACATCAAAACCTTTCTTTTTTTCAGGTTGATTTTGATAATAGACATAAAGGTTTTTTAGGTGTATTTAAGCTTTTTAAAGATTTAAAAAAAATTAAACCAAATAAAGTCGCTGATCTTCATCATGTTTTGAGAACTAGAATTCTTGCTTTTTTATTTAAACTGTGTTTTTATAAAGTCAAGCGGCTAGATAAGATGAGAACAGAAAAATATAGATTGACTCGCTCAAAAAATAAAGTTTTTAAACCTCTAACTCCTATTCATTTTAAATATCAAGAAGTGTTTAATAAGCTTGGTTATCAAATTGATCTTTCAAAAGACCATATATATCCAACACCTAAAACCTTAAATAATTTTGAGATTACAAACAATAATCCAAAAGTAGGGATTGCTCCATTCGCAAAGCATATAGGAAAAGTATACCCACTCGATTTAATGCAAAAAATAATTGCTTATTTATCTCAAAATAATCAAGTTTTTCTATTTGGATTTGGAGATGAACTTAAAATTTTGGAAAAATGGAAAAGCTCTTACAAAAATGTAGATTGCCCTTCTTCAAATTCAAATTTTAAACAAGAGATTGAATTAATTTCTAATCTTGACTTGATGATTTCTATGGACTCCGCTAATGGGCATATAGCTTCTATTTACAATGTGCCAGTTATTACTATTTGGGGATTAACACATCCCTTCACAGGTTTTTCAACATTTAACTCAACAGAGGAAAATCAATTTACAGTCGATAGAACTAAATTTCCATTAATACCAACTTCAATCTATGGAAATAAAAAAATTAAAGGATATGAAGACGCGATGAGATCTATTGATTTAAACGGACTTCTCTTTAGAGCTGATCAAATTTTAAATCAAACATCGTCATAATCTATAATCAAAGTGCTAGATTCAGGAACTGCTTGACAGGTCAGTATGCAACCATCTTCAATTTCCTCATCACTTAAAAGCTGATTGTCTATCATTTTGGCTTTTCCACTTTTAATTTTTCCCATACAGGTCAAACAAATTCCCCCTTGACAAGAATAAGGGGCGTCAATTCCTTCCGAAAGAGCAATATCAAGAACCACATCGTTCTTGTTCATCTCAAACTCATGTTGTTCTCCGTCCAAAATTAAAGTTACTTTTGTAGTATCCATATTCGAATGCAATAATATGAAATATTAAAATGCTATTGAAAAAATGATTAAACAATTTAAATATATATGGTTTTTATTAATTATTCTTTCTTGCAAGACAAGCAATGAAAAAATAAAAGTTAATGCCATTAAGTTAGAGTATAACATTTTATTTAATGGTGATAACTATTTTAATGAAGGTCTTGAGGTTTTAAAAAACAATTATAAAGAAAACTATTGGGAAATAATTCCTTTAATAGAAGGGTTGAAATATTCTGATCAGAGTTCTCTTGTTCCAGCAAAAAACTTTTTAAAATCTGAGGAAAAAGCAATTAAAGCAATTCAAAAATCTAAAAATGAACAAATTAGAATAAGAGATAAAGCCTACTTATTAATGGGCAAATCAAGATTTTATGACCAGAGATATATTTCTGCATTACAAGCATTTGGACAAATAGTTAACAACAGGGAAGAAGCATTATTATGGAAAACAATGATTTATTTAAATCTTGATCAAGTAGATCTAGCCTTAAAGTTAATCGAAGAAGAAATCAATAAAGAACAAGAAGTCACAAGTATCAATATTCTTTTAGCCCGAGCTCAGTCTGAGATTATCAACAAAAATTACAATAAAGCCTTAATTGATCTTAAGAAGCTATCTAAGTTATCTAGCGACAAAAAAATAAATTCAAGATCAAGCTTCATTTCAGCTCAGATTTATTCACAACTTAATCAAAAAGATTCTGCTAAAATTTATTATTCAAAAACACTTAATTCCGGGATTAATAAATCATCTGAAATATATTTAGAATCAAAACTAAGATTAACAAATATTATTGGAAATGAAAAAACAGATGAATATAATATTCTTATTAAAAGTGCTAGATATCCTGAAAAGAATGCATTGATTATTTATTATGAAGCTTTAAGTTTTCTTAATAATAATCCTTTGAAAGCTACGCTTTTATTTAACGAGTCATTAAAGTTTAATAAGGAGGATGTTCCGTTAAAAATAAGAACATACAGAAATTTACAAAACATTGCTTATAATGATGGAGATTATTTTAACTCTTCAAAATACATTGATACACTATTAAATTATGAAGATAAAACCTCAAAACAATTCTTTGTTCTCAAAAGCTTAAAAAACAAACTTAAAAACATAGTGGAGCTAGAGCAAGAAAACATGGAAATAGACTCTGCATTTATGTTGTCAAAACTTAATGATGAAGAAATAAAAAAGATTTTTGAGGAATCTCCCTCATCTATACCTAGTGAGGATATTGTTAAACAAAATGATAGAATGAGAGGTGTTTTTTATTATTATAATCAAGAAGCAATTGATAAAGGAATTGAAGATTTCAAAAGAAATTGGGGTAATATTGAGCTTAAAGATAATTGGAAGATGAACCAAACATTTAAAAATGAAATACGTCTAGAAAGCAATAATACTGAAACCAATAAAGAATCATCTATAAAAAGAAATTATAAGCTAACCGATTCTGAGATTGATAGCTTTAGCAAAATTTATAACCAAAACTTATTAAAACTTGGAATATATTACAACGAGTTTTTACAAGATCACCCTAAATCATTAAAAAGTATTCAAAAAATTGATGATACTTTTCTCAGCAATGGTGAAAAACTTAAGTCTAAATATTATAAATATGTTTCATTACAAAAAATTAACCCTAAAAGATCTGAAGAAATAAAACAAGAAATTCTAACTAAACACCCTAATTCTATTTATGCGAAAAGAATAACAAATGAAGCTTTAAACACAGTCCAATCTCAAGAAATTATTATTGACTCATTACAAAAATTAGTTAGTGTCAATAAATTTCAAATTGCAACCAAACTGCTAGATTCTTTAAATCAACTTTCTTTAAATAGATTAGACCAGTATAATTTTAAGGATATTGAATCAAGAATAATTGCTAAAAGAGATGGAATAAAATCATACTTAGAGTCTTTGGATAATCTCAAATTAAATTTTCCTGAGTTTAATTATGAATTAGAAGAAACAATCAATGTGGTTAAAAGAATTCAATTAAACAACGAACTTAACTTAAAAAAAGACACATACGTTTATTTATTTTTAGTTGATAAAAAAGCTAATGTTATTAATAAAAACCTTAAAAAGGAATATTATGATAAAAAAAATGATTTACTAGTTTCATATGGATACGACAGTGTTGATGATGCAAAAGAAGCAGCTGAAAAATTATTGAAAACAGAAGAAAAATTGCCAAACAATAAATATTTTGTAATTTCAACCTCCCAATTCATTAATGCATTGGTTTTTAAAACATTAGATAAATTAAATTTATAGATCATGGCAGAAAACAAATTTTTTTCTTCACCCTCAGTTGATGTGATTGAAAAGTCGACAAAAATAGTTGGTGATATATTTTCTAAGGCAGATTTTAGAATTGATGGTGAGGTTGAAGGAACCATAACTACATCTGGAAAAGTGGTAGTTGGTAACAATGGAAAAATTTCAGGTAAATTAAACTGTTCAAATGCAGATATTTCTGGAAACGTTTCAGGTACTATTGAGGTTAGTGAAACCCTTTCATTGATGTCCGAATCATATATTAAAGGAGAAATAGCCACTGGAAAACTTTCTGTTGAAGAAGGGGCTCAGGTAGACGCTACTCTTGCACTGAAGTCATCAAAAAAACTAAAAGCAGTCGACACTCAACAAGAAAACAATTCTCAGTCTGAAAAAACAGCCTAATCCAATAAAAATATTTTTATTAATCAGCTTTGAAATGGGAATTACAATATTTCTTTTTTCAAGGCTTGGAAAATGGCTAGACTCTATATATAATCAAAATAAGACCTTTACTTTTTCATTAACTCTCTTAGGTTTTTTACTAGCATTTTATTTAGTTTATACGCAGGTAAATAAATTGAACAAATAGCTTTCTTTTTCCCTTTAAAGTTTTAACTTTGCGCCATTATTAAAATTGCTTTAATTTATTGATGAAGCACGTAAATCTTTTTATTTTATTTTTTGCCTTATTTTCTTTGTCTTTGCACGCAATAGATGAAGACAAAAAGCCTGAAGAAAAAGGGGATATAAAATCAGAAATTAAAAAATATATTAAACATCACTTAAAAGATTCACACAGCTTTTATCTTACAAGTTTTACTAACGACGAGACTGGCAAAAAAACATACATTGAACTTCCAATGCCTGTAATTTTATACGACAATGGATTTAAATTTTTTATGTCTTCAGATTTTAAACATGGCAAGGAAGTCGTAGTTGATAATGAAAGTTTTTATAGAATGAATTATGATAATAATAAGATTTATAAAACTGATAGGCAAGGAACCATTAATATTTCAGATGAGGGAAAGGTTTTAAATGAGAAACCTTTGGATTTTTCAATCACAAAAAACATTGCTACAATTTTATTAGTATCAGTTTTAATGTTTTTCTTATTTACTTCATTAGCAAAATCTTACAAGACTAATAATGGCGTTTCAAAAGGTATTGGAAGATTTTTTGAGCCAATCATTTTATACATAAGAGATGATATAGCCATCCCAAATATTGGAATAAAAAAGTATAAAAACTATATGAGCTTTTTACTTACAGTATTTTTCTTTGTTTGGTTTTTAAACATGTTAGGTTTAACACCTCTTGGAGTTAATGTAACTGGTAACATAGCTGTTACATTTTCTTTAGCGTTGTTAACTTTTTTAATAACAAACTTAACTGCAAATAAAAATTATTGGGGCCATATTTTCTGGATGCCTGGTGTGCCAGTTCTTATTAAAATAGTATTAGCACCAATAGAATTTTTAGGAGTTTTCATAAAGCCTTTTTCATTATTAATTAGGCTTTATGCAAATATTCAGGCTGGACATATAGTTTTATACAGTTTGATAGGTTTGATGTTTATCTTTAAAGCTTGGATTGGAAGCAGCTTGTCTTTCTTTCTAGCATTTTTTATTGCTATAATTGAGATATTAGTAGCATTATTACAAGCGTATATTTTCACCATGCTTTCTGCATTATACTTTGGTTTTGCAGTGGAAGATCATAGTGAAGCACATTAAAAATGAAAAAGTTTAATTTAAATATATAATTATGGAAATACCTTTAATAGTAGGCGGTGGCCTAGTAGTAATCGGAGTTGGAATTGGAATTGGTCAAATTGGTAAAGGAGCAATGGAAGCCATCGGACGTCAACCAGATGCTAGTGGAAAAATTCAAGTAGCTGCCCTAATTTTAGCAGCTTTAGTTGAAGGAATTGGTTTTGCGGCATTGTTTGCATTATAAATCAATTAGATAATTAAGATTAATCGAAATTATATCTAATGGAAAAACTAATTGAAGAGTTTTCAATTGGCCTATTTTTTTGGCAAACTGTAATCTTTATCATACTTATTTTTTTACTAAAAAAGTATGCTTGGGGACCCATTCTAAAAGCTGTAAACGACAGAGAACAAGGCATTAAAGATGCATTGCAATCTGCTGAATTAGCTAAAGAGGAAATGGAATCTTTAAAAGCTGATAATGATAAGATTATGAAACAAGCTAGAGTTGAAAGAGACGCTCTTTTAAAAGAAGCTAGGGATCTTAAAAACTCTATTGTTTCTCAAGCTAAAGATGAGGCTAAAGCCGAAGCTCAAAAAATTATAGAAAGTGCTAATGAAGCAATCAAAAATGAAAAAAATGCAGCTGTTTCTGATATTAAAAAACAAGTTGCATCTCTTTCAATTGATATTGCTGAAAAGTTACTAAAAGAAAAGTTGTCGGACGACAACAAACAAATGCAAATTGTTGAAGAACTTTTAAAAGATGTAAAGCTTAAGTGATTTATAACAGAGCAGCATATAGATACGCAAAAGCAACACTACAATCGTGTCTTGAAAACAAAAAGGATTTAGATTTGGTTTTTGAGGATATGAAAAGTGTTTCAAAAGCTTTTGAAGAGTCTAAAGAATTAAAACTTTTCGTAGACAGTAAAGTTGTTAAAGATTCTGACAAGATTAATACTCTTAAATCTGTATTTAAAAACTCTTCTAAAAGAACTAAAGACCTGATAGAGCTTTTGATGAAAAACAGAAGAATTGATCTTTTTGATGATGTAGCTAATAGTTTTGTCGTATTGTATAATGAATACGTTCAAAACCAAGAGGTTGTCTTAACTTCATCCTCTGAGCTTAAATCTTCAACAATAAAAGAAATTGAAAATAAGGTTAGAAATATTACTAATAAAAACATAACCCTTGTAAACAAAATTGATTCAAGTATAGTTGGGGGTTTTGTTTTGCGTATAGGAGATTTACAGTATGACGCTAGCTTTAAAAATCAACTAAATAAGTTAAAACAAGATTTTATTAATATATCAATACAATAAGTTATGGCAGATATTAAGCCTGCTGAAATATCAGCGATTATTAAAAAACAATTAACGGGAAGCGATGTTTCTCCCTCACTTGACGAAGTAGGAACTGTCCTCCAAGTTGGGGATGGAATTTCTAGAGTTTATGGGCTTTCTAATGTTCAATATGGTGAATTAGTGCAATTCGAAAACGGAATGGAAGGTATCGTACTAAATCTTGAAGAGGATAATGTTGGGGTAGTACTATTAGGTCCATCAAAAGAAATTAAAGAAGGAGATATTGTTAAAAGAACAAAAAGAATTGCATCTATTAATGTTGGGGAAGGTGTTGTCGGTAGAGTTGTAAACACATTGGGTCAGCCAATTGACGGTAAAGGTAAGATTGAAGGAAAAATGTATGAAATGCCATTAGAAAGAAAAGCTCCTGGTGTTATTTATAGACAGCCTGTTAACGAACCTTTACAAACTGGAATTAAGTCAATTGACGCTATGATTCCAATTGGAAGAGGTCAAAGAGAGCTTGTAATTGGAGATAGACAAACTGGAAAAACAACAGTATGTATTGACACAATTTTAAATCAAAAAGAATTTTACGATGCAGGCAATCCTGTATATTGTATTTATGTTGCTGTAGGGCAAAAAGCCTCTACTGTTGCTGGAATTGCTAAAACTCTTGAGGATAAAGGCGCTTTAGCTTACACGACAATTGTCGCCGCTAATGCTTCTGATCCTGCACCAATGCAAGTTTACGCTCCTTTTGCCGGAGCAGCGATTGGCGAATACTTTAGAGATACTGGAAGACCAGCTTTAATCATTTATGATGATCTTTCTAAACAAGCTGTTGCTTACCGTGAAGTTTCATTATTATTAAGAAGACCACCAGGAAGAGAAGCTTATCCTGGAGATGTCTTTTACCTTCATTCAAGACTTCTTGAAAGGTCGGCAAAGGTCATTAATGATGACGACATAGCAAAAAACATGAATGATCTTCCAGAACCATTGAAGCCTGTTGTTAAAGGTGGAGGGTCTTTAACAGCGCTTCCAATTATTGAAACTCAAGCAGGAGATGTTTCTGCATATATTCCAACTAATGTAATTTCAATTACAGATGGACAAATATTTTTAGAATCTGACTTATTCAATTCTGGTGTTCGTCCAGCAATTAACGTAGGAATTTCAGTTTCTAGAGTTGGAGGATCAGCTCAGATTAAGTCAATGAAAAAAGTAGCAGGAACATTAAAACTTGATCAGGCTCAGTTTAGAGAACTGCAAGCATTTGCCAAGTTCGGATCAGACTTAGATCCTGTGACTTTGGGTGTTATTCAAAAAGGGATGCGTAACGTTGAAATATTAAAGCAAGCTCAAAATGACCCTTTTACTGTTGAAGATCAGGTTGCAATTATTTATTTAGGATCAAAAAACTTATTAAAAGCTGTTCCGGTGGACAAAGTTAAAGAGTTTGAAAAGAAATTTTTAGAGCTAATGAATTTAAAACACAGAAAAACTCTTGATTTAATAAAAGAAGGAAAATTAACAGATGATGTAATTGCTACTTTAGAAAAAGTCGGCGCTGAAATAAGCTCATCATACGAATAATATATGGCAAACCTTAAAGAAATAAGAAATAGAATCTCATCTGTAACTTCAACCATGAAGATTACAAGTGCAATGAAAATGGTTTCTGCAGCTAAGCTTAAAAAAGCTCAAGATGCTATTACGGCTATGAGACCTTATTCTGAGAAATTAACCGAGCTGATGTCAAGTTTTTCTCAAATTATTTCTTCTTCAAGTATTTCTTATTTATCTGAGTCTAGATTAGTGAAAAATGTTCTTGTAGTTTCTATTTCATCTAATAAAGGTCTTTGCGGAGCATTCAATTCTAATGTGATTAAACAATCACTTTCATTAAAAAATTCTGAAAAGTTTTCCGGCGCTAATTTTAGTTATTTAGTTATTGGTAAAAAAGCAAACGATGTTCTTTCTAAGACTGAAAATATAATTGAAAATTATAGTTATATATATGATGATTTAACTTATGAAGAGTCTTCAAAAATAACAGAAAAAATTATAGAAGAATTTAGTTCTGGTAAGTTTGATCATGTTGAGATTATCTTCAATAGTTTTAAAAATGCTGCTAATCAAATAATCAAAACTGAACAGTTTCTTCCAATAGTTAGCCCAGACGAGTCTGAGCCACTTTCGGATTATATATTTGAACCTTCAATGGAGCAAATTGTTTCGGAGCTTGTTCCAAAATCATTGAAGATTCAACTATTTAAATCAATAAGAGATTCATTTGCTGGAGAGCATGGAGCAAGAATGACAGCTATGCACAAGGCAACTGATAATGCAACTGAGCTTAAAGATGATTTAGTTTTAACTTATAATAAAGCTAGACAAGCTGCAATTACAAATGAAATTTTAGAAATAGTTTCAGGTGCTGAAGCTTTAAAAGGATAATTTAACTTCATGAAAGTTAAAATTATTAATAAATCTAATAACCCAACTCCTTCCTACGAGACTTCACTTTCAGCTGGAATGGATTTACGTGCTTATATAGAAGGACAAATAACTTTAAATCCTGGAGAAAGAAAGTTAATAAAAACAGGCTTACACATCGAGTTGCCTGAGGGCTATGAAGCACAAGTAAGGCCAAGAAGTGGTTTGGCTTTTAAAAAAGGAATTACTGTTTTAAATTCTCCTGGTACTATTGATGCTGACTATAGAGGAGATATAGGAGTCATTTTAATTAATCATTCGAATGAAGAGTTTGCTGTCAACAGCGGAGACAGAATAGCTCAGCTAGTAATATCAAAATTTGAAAAAGTAGACTGGGAAACCTCCGACGAAATAAATTCAACATCAAGAGGGGATTCTGGGTTTGGCAGTACAGGAAGTAATTAATATCTTCATAGGATGCGTTTTTTCTACTTCTTTTTAATGTTTGCATTAATAGGCTGTGGTGCAAAAAAAAAGATTGGTGTAAAAAAAACAGCCCCAATAGAAATTGAGTCAACCACAGAAGTTGGAAGTTTTACGCCTTTTTCCTTTGATAATATTATTATTTCAAGCAAAGTTGACTTACAGATCAATCAACAATATCTAACGTTTGATTTAACCTCTCGGATAAACTCAGGCTCTAAAATTTTACTTTCAGGAAATGTTATTTTCCCAGTATTTAAAATACTTATTGAAAGTGATAAGGTTTTGGGTTATGATAGAATTAATAGGGAATATTTTCAAAGCTCAATCGTGGAGCTTAATAGTAAATTTAATTTGAACCTTGGATTGAAGGAAGTCCAAAAGATTTTAATTGGTAATCCACTATTTTCATTGGACAAGTTAAATGACTCAAAAAAAACGATTACTGATGAAGGTGTTTTGTTCGAGAACTCCCAAAAAGATTTCAGTTTTAGGTTTGTGTTCGACAGTCAAATGAAAAATTTAAAACAACAATCAATAATTCACAACAAGTCAGGAGCTTCTATTCAAATATCTTATTCTGGGAAAGTCATAGATAAAGCAAATGATATTCCATCTGTAATTAGAGCGAGAGTTAAATATGACAATAATTTAATTAATTTAAGTATAAAGAATAGATCAAGGCTTTTGAATAAGGAATTAACATTTCCTTACAGAGTTCCCAAAGGCTATTCAAAAATCAAAATTTGAAAAATTTTTTTATTAAAATAGCGCTAATCTTTTTTTTGATTCCGTATGTGTTTGTTGGTCAAACACAAAAAATTAAAGAACTCGAAAACAAAAGAAAAGTATTAAAAGATGAGATATTAAAAATTAATTCATTATTAATTGATAATTCAAAAAAGAAAAAAAACGCTTTTAGTGATCTTGAAAATTTAACCCTTAAAATAAATAGAAAACAATCATTAATAAAGCTTACGAACCAACAGATTAATTTACTTAATTCTAATGTTGAAAAAAATGAAGACAAAATAAACAGGTTAAATATTGAGATTCTTAGTGCAAGAAAAGATTATGCGGATATGATATTTAATTCATATAAAAGTAGACTAAAAGAGAGTAGAATAATGTTTCTACTTTCTTCACAAAATTTTTTACAAGCGTTAAAAAGATCTCAATATTTTGATCAATTTTCAAAAAGCAGAAAAGAGATGGCTTCTTCAATCCAAAATAAAGCGGAAGAGGTTAAAGCTTCAAATGATACATTAAAAAGTATTATTTCTCAAAAAGAATCTCTAATAGAATCAAATATTATTGAAAGAAAGGTGCTTGATAATGAAAAGAATGAACAAAACACTTTAATTAATTCATTAAGAAAAAAAGAGAATACATATAAAAAGCAGATCAATGAAAAACAAAGGCAGGCATCTCTTTTAGATAAAGAAATTGATAGGTTAATTAAAGAAGCAATTAGGGAATCAAATAAAAACACTTCTTCTACAACATTTTCTCTTACACCTGAAGCAAAAGCTTTAGCAGAAAGTTTTTCTAAAAACAAAGGTAATTTGCCTTGGCCTGTTGAAAGAGGTGTTATTATACAAAAGTTTGGTTTACAACCACACCCTGTTGTTAGAACAACAAAAATTAAAAGCAATGGAATAGTAATTGCAACTACCAAAAATGCAAATATTAGAGCTGTTTTTAAAGGTAAAGTGTTATCAATTTTAAAATTTAAAGGAAGTAATTTAACTGTATTAATTCAACATGGAAATTATATTAGTGTATATAAGAACTTATCTAAAGTCTATGTTAATAAAGGACAAAATATTGAGTCTTTAGATATCATTGGTCAGGTATTTAGCAGTAACTCTGAATCAAAAACAACTTTACAGTTTAGTATTTTTAATAATACAACAGCCTTAGACCCATATTTATGGATAGCAAAGTGATTAATAAAAAGGAAGTCAAAAATACTATAGAGATTAAAGGAGCAGAAATGCATAACTTAAAATCTATAGATGTATCTATCCCAAAAAAACAACTAGTTGTAATAACTGGTTTGTCAGGTTCAGGAAAATCTAGTTTGGCATTTGATACAATATATGCTGAGGGGCAAAGACGATTTATAGAAAGTTTATCCTCATATGCAAGACAGTTCTTAGGAAAATTAAATAAGCCTAAAGTTAAAAATATTGAAGGGCTATCGCCTGCTATTGCCATAGAACAAAGAGTTAATAATTCTAACCCAAGGTCGACTGTTGGTACTAGCTCAGAAATATATGAATACATAAAATTATTATACGCTAGAGCTGGGAAAACTATTTCGCCAGTTACAGGTAATGAAGTAAAAAAAGACAGTGTTAATAGTGTTTTAGATTTTATTAATAAGTTAAATGAAGGCGATAAGTTTTTGATTATGATAAAGCTTGATCCACCGGAAGAATTGAGCTTTAAAGATTACCTAAATCTATTTTTAAATCAAGGTTTTGCTAGAGTTGAAATAGATGAAAAAATTGAGATGATAGAGGATTATGTTGATAGGAAATTCAAGAATGCCTATTTGGTTATAGACAGATCAATATTCAAGAATGATAAAGATTACATCAACAGAATTATAGATTCTATTGAGAATGCATTTAACGTTGGTAATGGTTCAATGTACTTAAAAAAACTTAGCACAAATTCATATCATTTTTTTACAAAAAAATTTCAAGAAAATGGTACAAGCTTCTTAGAGCCAAACGAGCATCTATTCAGCTTTAATAATCCTTACGGAGCTTGTTCAAAGTGTGGAGGATATGGAGACATTATTGGTATAGACCCTGAGTTAGTGGTACCAAATACTTCTCTTTCAGTTTATGATGATTGTATTGCTCCATGGAGAGGACAGAAACTAAGAAAATATAAACAATTACTTGTAAAGAATGCTCATTTATTCGATTTCCCAATTCATAGACCTTATTTTGAGTTATCAAAAGAGCACAAAGAATTATTGTGGAATGGCAACGAACATTTTAAAGGGATAGATTTTTTCTTCAAAAAACTAGAACAAAAAATGTATAAGATTCAAAACAGAGTGATGTTATCTAGATATAGAGGAAGAACCGTCTGCTCAGATTGTAAAGGAAAAAGATTGAGAAAAGAAGCCAATTATGTTAAAGTTAATGGCCTTTCAATAACAGAGCTAGTAGACATGCCAATTTCTAAGTTGCTAGATTTTTTTAAACAAATAAAATTAAAAGGCGAGGCAGCAACTAAAAGTAAAAGATTGTTAAAAGAGATCATAAGTAGATTAGAGTTTTCTAAAAATGTAGGACTTGGGTATTTGACCTTAAATAGAAAATCTAATTCACTTTCAGGAGGAGAAACTCAAAGAATTAATTTAGCTACCTCTTTAGGCAGCGCCTTAGTAGGCTCAATTTATGTATTGGACGAACCTAGTGTTGGTTTACATCCAGAGGACACTTTGAAGTTGATTGAAATATTGTCAAATCTTAAAAAAATTGGAAACTCAGTTATAGTTGTTGAACACGATGAGGATATAATAAGATCTGCAGATCATATAATTGATTTGGGACCTGGAGCGGGTTCTCAAGGGGGCAGTGTTGTAGCTCAAGGGAATATTAAAAAACTTCTTAAGTCAGACTCTTTAACTGCTAATTATTTGAATAAATCTTTAAGTATTGAAGTCCCTAGATCCAGAAGAAAAATATCAAAAAAATTATCACTATTAGGATGTAGAGAAAATAATTTAAAAAACATAGATGTTGATTTTCCTCTAAATATGATGGTATGTGTTACGGGGCTTTCAGGCAGTGGAAAAACTACATTAGTTAAAAACATTTTATATCCAGCATTATTGAAAGAAAAAGATATTTTTAAAGAAAAACCAGGACAGTTTAATCAAATTAAGGGTGATTTTGAAGAAATTAATTCAATTGAATACATAGATCAAAATCCAATTGGACAATCTTCAAGGTCCAATCCTGCAACTTATATTAAAGTTTATGATGACATTCGTGCATTATTTTCAATTCAAAATACTTCTAAGCAATTTGGTTTAAAACCAAAACATTTTTCTTTTAATGTTGATGGAGGCAGATGCGATGAGTGTAAGGGTGAAGGAACAATAAAAATTGAAATGCAATTTATGTCAGATATTGTTCTTACATGTGAGTCATGCAAAGGAAAGAGATTTAAAAAAGAAGTTTTAAAAGTTAAATTTGAAAATAATAATATTGATGATATTTTAAATTTAACTATTCAAGATGCTTACAATTTTTTTCAAGAAAAAAATCAAAATAAAATAGCAAACAAACTTAAAGCTTTACTTGACGTTGGGATGGGATATGTGAAACTTGGACAATCTTCATCAACTCTGTCGGGCGGTGAAGCACAAAGGATTAAACTAGCTTCGTTTTTATTGAAAGGATCTAATAAAGAAAAGACCTTATTTATTTTTGATGAGCCAACTACAGGACTACATTTTCATGATATAAAAAAGCTTATAAAATCTTTTAACTTATTAATTGAGTTTGGACACTCAATAATTATTGTTGAGCATAACTTAGACTTGATAAAGTCGTCTGACTATATCATTGATTTGGGGCCGTTTGGTGGAGATGAAGGAGGAGACTTAGTATTTAAGGGAACACCTGAAGATTTAATTAAAGAAGGCAAGTCATTGCTCTCAAGCCATCTAAAGCCTAAGCTTTCCGGATAAAATATTTTTAATCAATTTATTAATTGGTTCTGAAACATTCATGAAATAAATTACTGCAGTATAAATTATTGATATTAAAATTGAATCAATAATTATAGATAATATACTGTTGTCAGTTATTTTGAAATTTTGAAAAGCAAAAAACATTACAATAATTATCGAAACTACCTTTAAACTATTAATAGAGTAAGGACTAATTTTTAATTTATGTTTTATAAAAACAATTTTTAAGCCTGTAAAAAAAAGTACAACTATAAGTGTGGAAAGTGCAGCACCATTTATGCCATATATATCAATGAAAATATCATTTAAATAATAAACAGACACTGCCATTAGAATAGAAAAAGGCAATGTGATTTTGTAGAATTTTGAAGTTGCTAAAATTGCAGGGCCACATCCAAAAGACATTAAAATTAATTTACTTACAGAGATCATTAAAACAACCCAAATACCATTTGCGTAAGCCTTCTCACTCATTAAATCATAAAAAGGTGAAATACTAGAATTAATTAATAAAAAAATTAAGCCTGCAACAATAAGTAAATTAATTGAACTAGATGAGTATAATTTTTTTAACTCATTAAAATTATTTTCATTAAGAGCTTTAGCTACTAACGGATTGATTATTTGAAACATAGCACGTCCTGGGATTTCAACAACCGTTGCTATGAATACAGCGACCGCATAAAATGCAGTTTGACTTATTGCTTGCTTCTGAGGAATCATAAATTTATCAATATCAATTAAAATACTTGCAGCAGATCCAGCAAGTAGAATGTACAATGAATAAGTTAAAATACTTTTTGTGTTTTTAGGAAGAGAAAAAGTGAATTTTGGCATGTATAAACTTAAAGAGTAAAACATCATAATTATAAGCCTTAAATAATAAAGACCAGTCAACCACCAAATAAAATTTTCCTTTGAAATATGGTTTAGATAAACCAAGATTAATAAAACTAAAATGGATAGTCTTGGAAATATTTCTTTTAAAAAATTTCCAAAAACAGATTTTAATTGAACCCTTGCCCAAGAGTAAAAAACTTCAAAGTATGATGTAGCAAAGGCAACAAGAAAGATAACCCAAACATAACTTTCAATTATAGGGTTTTTAAGTGACAAGAAAGATGCAATTATATCATGAAACTCTACTACTAAAAACGTAATTGGGATTATTGTAAAAAGTGGTAGAAAAATGATAGAAGACATAAAGTTGTCTTTCTCCTTTTTAGTATTAAAAGAACTAAAATATTTTATAATTGTATGCTGACTTCCAAACGATATCAAAGGCTGAAGAAGGTTTGAGGTAGCTAATAAAAAAACAACCAAGCCATAATATTGTTCCTTTAAAAAAACAGGATAAAAATAGAGCGTATTAACCCCTCCAACAAGCAATGCAAAAGCTATAATTATAATATTCTTATATGACTGATTAAAAACAATACCCATTATAATTTTGAAATTATTTTATCAATTTTAATTGCAATATTTGAAGACAAAAATTTATTATCTGTTTTTTGACTACTCGCTTTACCATCCTTATAATCACTAAAGCATTTATAAATATAATTTTTTAAATCTGTATGGTTATCATAGCTGAATGACATTCCAGATTTAGTTTCTTTTATAATGTTTTCAAGATCAGTTCCATTATTTGTAATTCCAAGTATCTTTTTTCCTGAAGACAAGTAGTGAAAAAACTTACCAGGAATAATAT
>JAYNRW010000006.1:0-26679 GCA_038114965.1 Flavobacteriaceae bacterium
ACCTAAAGCTGCCGGGAACATTTGATTAGCAAGCATTCCTATGCCAAAGGCTATCTTTTGTACAGTTGAAACACTTGATTTTTTATTCATTTTATAATTTATTTTTAAAAAGGTTTTTAATAATATTAAATGTTTTTTTCTTATTTCTTTCTATATCAACAATTCCCCAAAACTCCTCATTCGCTGTGCCATCGTAAGGAACACCAGAACTGTTAGGTGCCCAACCACCCACATCTTGTGTTTTTGGATTTCCTGCTTTCCATAATCCATCAGCAAATTGAAATATGAATATTCCAGCCACTTTATCTCTGATTTTAAATACATTATTGATTATGGCTTTATTAGCAGCAGCTTGTGCTTCTTCATTAATTCCTTTTTTAAATTCATTGAAATCTCTAGTCATGTAACTATCACTTCCTGCTTCAGAAAAATATATTGGAAGGTCACTTACTTTCTCCCATTCACTAATAAAAGAACTTGGGTCATCCCATCGGTATATGTTTATTCCCCATACATCAATATTGCTACCCATTTTTCTAGCTTTGTTGTCGGGAATTTCGCCGTGTGCAGTTGAAACAGGGTGATTTTGGTCAATTTTTTTAATTTCATAAGCAGCTGAATTCATTGAATTATACCAGTTATCAATATTTCCGTTGAACCACTCAGGGTGATAATTATATTCATTGCCTAATTCCCATAAAAGAATAGCATTGTGATTTTTATATTTTTTGACATATTCTAAGTAGGTATTATTTAAAATATCATAATACCCGTTTTGATTGTATCCAAAATTTATAATAACTTTTATACCAGCCTTATCTATTTTATCAAGAATTTCTACTTCATCAATTGGTGAATAAACCCTTATAGTGTTTATTCCAGCCTCTTTCATTAATGATAAATCTTTATCAATCATTTCAAAGTTTCTTTTAGTCTCACCAATAGGTACAGGGTGATAGCATATTCCTTTTATAAAATATTCTGTACCATTAACATTAAGTTTACTATTCTGAATTATAACCTTATTATATTCGTGTTTTGAATGAATAGCACTAATAAATATTGATATGTAAATAATAAGTTTCATCATTTATTCCTTTTATTAGGTGTTAGAACATCAATCATCATGTTTTTTCTTTCTCCAGAATAAGTTTTCAAAACATCAGTGTTATTTCTTCCAATTCCTTTCAATAATCCATTATCAACATTTTCCCACATTACATACTTTGCTTTTCCCTCAACAGTAAATAAACCAAAATGATTTTCCGATCCATTTGGATTATTATAATCTTTCCAAGGTTCATCAAAAGCTGAAAAATAAAATATTGAAATATTATTTTTCTTTCCATATTCCATCATGTTATTAAAGTATAAATATTGCTTATACTCATCTGCTGCTCGAGTTCCATTTTGACCATAATAATCAGATGATATTGATGCCCATCCTGTCTCACCAATATGAATAGGTTTGGTGATGCCAATACTTTTAATATAGTTTTTAACAGACTCAAATTGCTTTATAGCGTAATTGCTAGATCTTAACATTGCATTTTTAATTCGATTATCATTTGAAGTTTCTTCATCTACCGTAACACCTGTCCAAAAGCTTGGATTGTAATATGTATCATGAAAAGGGTAGGTGTGAACTGAAATATAATCAACTACATTAATTAATTCATTTAGTTCTTTTTTATGATAAGATTTATCTCCACCTCCCCATGATGCAAAGTTATCAGAGCTAGTAATCCAAATATCCTTATTAAGTTTATTTTCAGATTTAAGCTCTTGCAGAAATTTTACCCATTTAAGAATAATTTTAGGTTCAACGAAATAAGATGATGCCCAATGAACCATAGCTTCATTTCCAACAGCTAAAATTTTTACAATTTCTGGATATTTATTGGCTAATCTAACAGCTTCATTAACTTCTAAGGTGTTTTTTTGTATATCTTCCTGACTATGATCAGGGTTTGATGTCCATGCATTTTTACAGTCTATCCATATGCCTAGCATGACATACATTTCAAAATTTTTATCCTCTATTTTTAATTCATTAATAGCTTTCAAAAGGTTAGATGCATGCGCAAAATGGACATTATAAGTTCTTAATATCCTGTAGCCTATTGCTGAAAGAATTTTTAAATCTTCCTTGATTTCTTCAATAGAAGGTTGAAAATCTCTTGATGTTTTTCTGTAGCCTCCATAAGAAATTGCAGGGTAATTATTATTTCCAAGTATTTCTTTAGCTGTTATATTCATTTTTTTTGAACTTACATTGTTTTCACTGCATGAACCTGATATCAAAGACATTATAATTATTATAAGAGCTTTGATCTTATTCATTTATATATTTTTAACAACGAATACATCTATTTTTTCTATTTCATTATTTCTTTCAAATATTTTTTTACTGTTGATTTCATCAATTTCATTTCCACTAATTCTTTTAGAATCCCCATTTACAAATGTGATTTCAATTTCTTCTGATTTAGATAAATGATAAATAACAGGTACTTGACATATGCTAAATGCAAGTGTATTTTTATTTAAATTCATCAATTTAATTTTTGAATTATAATCAACATATTTAAATACACTTTCTGTTAAATTAAATTCATCCTTTCTTAAAATTGAGGGATCAAAACTGATTTTTCCATCAAATACTCGTAATCCAAGTTCTCCAAATCTGCTAATAATATCTTCTTTTACTTGGCCTGTCATTCCCGGTTGTTGAGCACCTCTTCCAAATGGTGTATGTGAGTACGGGTCAGTTGGAAAAGCACCATACAGATCTGGTGATTTATTTACCCCAACACCCTCATTAATTTCAAAGTAGTGATCAAATAGTTTACCTATAGTTTTTTTATCATCCTTTGATTTAATTGCTTTTGAGGTAACTTCATAAACTGCTAGTTGAAGTTTTGAAACCATATGCCAATAAATTGATCCCAAGCCTTCATAGCCATAAAATGTTCCTGATCTACCAGTGAATGATTTATGATCAAAAACCTTTTCAAATAAATCATATACATAATCTCTTTCTTTTTTAACTAGGTCAGTATATTTTTCAGGTAATTTTTTTATTTCATCAACTAATGAGTTTATGTTATTAAATAAGCCATTAAAATGATAGCCTCCATTACAATCTTTAACAATGATTTGCTTGTTTCCTTCTTCAACTAGAGAGGTTAAAAATTTTGAACCTAAAACATCTTTCTCAGGAATATTATTTTTATCTAGGAAACCAGGTAAATTTTTATTAGGATAAAGTAAGTAACTATACTGATCAGGCCTAAAAAGTTTACTATTTCTTAAATTATTTAGAACTTCTAAGTTTTCATTTGTGCTTAGTGCCCCCGAGCTTAATATTGCTACTTGACCTTCAAGCATCTCTGGTAAATAAGATATTTCAACCTCACTGTCATGAATTGTTATTAAATTATAGGCATGATATAAGCCATCAGTCCTCTTATTACTTTTAATTGAGTGATTTAAAAACTTTATTGTAATGTTTATAAACTCTAAAATTTCTTTTTTTGATATGAGACTTTTGTCACCTGAAAAACCATTCTTGTAGATTGTGTTTCTGTATGAACTAGCCGCAACACCCAACTGATCCATAATTAATTTTCTATCATGATCATTAATGTTACCTACTAATAGATTTTCATTATTTATAAGTGAGCTGTAAATTTGATCAAAATAATCCTTTAATTCTGACGATAAATCATATTCTGAAAGGCTATATTTTTCTATAATATCTTTGAAATAATCTAAAAATCTCCTCAAATAGTATAAAGTAACCATTGAAACTCCGTTTCCAACCAGTGCATTATTTGCATCATTCCATTCAGGCCTTTGGGTATTCATCCAAATTCCGGCCTCAGGAATAAAATTTGATATTTTAGCAAGAGAAGTAGCAAGAATTTTTTCAATAAAATTTACTTTAATTATAAAATAATTTTCATCTCTAAGTAATGCTCCATCAATTCCAAATCTTTCTCTTCTTCTTAAAATTTTTTCTTCATTATCAAAGTCAAAATCAATAGTGTTTTTTGGGTCTTTAAGAATTTCATCATGGCTTTTTATTTTATAAGGAACATTTGCATAAACAAAAAAATCATGATCTAAATATTTCTTTATTTTTCCTGGATAATAATTTTCTATAAATTCTAAAAATTTAAGAAGATAAATGATTTGATGATCACCCCAGTAGCCAATGTATGACCAAGGATTATCAGCCTCTATAGTTTCCCAATCAAATCCATATTTAGTAACTCTATATGGATTATATCCGTCAAAAGTTGTTGAGTTAAGGAATTTGCATATCATACCTTCAATAAATTCTGGGTAAGAGTATGCTAAAGCTTCCCAATTCTGAAAAATATCTCTCCAATTTCCTTGGTAATCTAAAATTTTGGAGTCATCTATTTCATTTCTTGTATTAATTGAAAATTTATTCCATGGTCTACTTGGGTCACCATGTCTTCGACTAAATTTTAGTGGTAAATATTCGTAACACAGTCTTATAAAATTTTTATCATCATCATTCTCACACAAAAATCTTAGTTTTTTTATGTCAAATAATTCTGGGAGATTATTAATTAAATCTTTCTTTTTGGAGAAAACTTTTTTGTTGGATCTTTTAATATAATCACTGAAATCTAACTTTTCTATATTATAGTGATTGTCAAAAATTCCACCCCTCATAATATTGAAAAGTGTATTAGAAAAATGACGAATATTTCTTAATCTTCTTTGAGATGTTTGAAGTCCATCTGAAGCTCCTACTAATTTTAGTAAATCATCAGATGCTTTTTCAATACATTGATTGATTTTAGCTATTATATTTTTTTCTTCACTAATTATTTTTTTAAGCTCTAAAACTTCAGATGAAGATTTATTAACATCGGAAACTATATACCATTCCTTAGTTTCATTTTCATTTTGAGATATTTGAGAATTAATATAATATGCAACTGTTACGGACGTCACCTCAGTGTCATTAAAGAACTATATGCACCTTTTTCAGCCTTAACGTCATTTTCTTGAATTAACTCAATACCTTTTCTAAAATTATCTAATTGCAGTGAAGAAATTAAAATTTTACAATCATCAAATCCATTTGACCAACTAATATTTGCTTTCAAAGCTTCACTAGGCTCTGCTTTGTCTACTATAATAGCACTAAGCGCATATATTCCAATTTTTGATGACTCCTCAAGTTCATTTCTTTTATATGCATCTACCAAATTACTTGTGGAGTTTTGAAGTGCTTCATCAACACCCCAAGGTAGAATATTTTGTATACCATCTACTAATTCTAATTTAATGATATCCCCACTGTGATTATTAATGCTAGATTTTTTTACAAAACCGAACTCATCACAAGTTGACCATTGGTATTTATATGTTAATCCAATACTTTTATTTATTTCCTCAAAAATTACCTTATTGCCCTTAAGATTTTTATACAAATTTCTTTCAATATCATATAATCCGTAGTTACGTATAGAAAAGGGTTCCCAAATTGAAATTTCATTTTTATTAAAAATCTTAAAAATTGTTTTATTTCCTGTGATTTCTTGTAATTCAGTGATTTTATCATCAGTATAATAAGGAAATAATGCATTGTTAGAATCTTTCCTTCCTGATGAAAGCGAACCATTACTTGATATAAATAGCCAATGGTTATATGGGCTTACAATACTCATAAAAAATGGACGCATGGCATCTACATTTTCAATTTTGTAGTAATTTTCATTATTAATAATGACCTCTTTACCGCCAACATCTTTGGCTTCAGAAAATGTCAAACTTTTTCTTAAATAATTCTTTTTCATTTATAAACAGACAATGTTAATTCTATAATAAATCTTATTGATTATTATATAATTGTTAATTATATGTTAGTTGTTTTCAAGACCTTTTAAAATTAATGGTATTATTTCAGTTTTTTTTTTAAAAAACCTTTACAAAATTATTGTCAAAAATATTTAGTTTTTAAATCTATCTTCCTCATATAAAAATAAAATGAACCATTTGTTTAGATTAATTTAATTCATAATGTTGTAGTATTGTATAGTTGTTTTACTAGAATTTTAATTAAAACAAGATGTTTGTGTTGTTAAACAATCTTTTTACTAAAAATTCTAAATAGAAAATTAAATTTGTAATGTGAAACACCGATCAGCTTTTATTAATATAATAGGTAATCCAAATGTTGGTAAGTCTTCTTTGGTTAATTTATTTCTTGATGAAAAACTTTCAATTATATCTTCTAAAGCTCAAACAACTAGACATAGAATTTTTTGTATTCTAAATAATAAAAATTATCAATTTGTCTTTTCTGATACACCAGGAATTATAAAACCTATGAATAAGCTTCATGAGTCAATGATGAATTTTGTTGAATCATCATATAATGATGCTGATATAATTCTCTACGTAGTTGATTCATCTCAGACAAAATTTTTAAATGAAGATTTAACACTAAAATTAAAATCTTTAAAAATCCCAATTGTTATTGTTGTTAATAAAATCGATTTAATTGACGAGAATACATTAGAATTACTAGTAAAAGATATTAAAGAAAAATTTAATGATTCTGCTATTTATCCAGTTTCTGTTAAAGAGAATTTTAATGTTAAAACAATTTTGGATAAACTAGAAGAATTATCACCGATTTCACCTCCATTTTTCCCTAAAGATCAGATTACAGATAAACCAGAACGATTTTTTGTTAATGAAATTATTAGAGAAAAAATTCTGAATTTTTACAAAAAAGAAATTCCTTATTCGGTTGAAGTTGTTACAAATTCTTTCAAACCTTCATCAAAAATTTTGAAAATAGATTCAACAATTTATGTTGAAAGATCAAGTCAAAAAGGAATAGTAATTGGGCATAAAGGTAAATCACTTACAGAAATTGGAAAAAAAGCAAGACTTGAATTAGAAGATTTTTTTAATAAAAAAGTTTTCTTAGAATTGAGAGTTAAAGTTAGTAAGAATTGGAAATCTAATAATACAACCTTAAAAAGGTTTGGTTATGATCTTAGCTAAAATTATCTAGAATAAGTTAGATTTGTATACTTTTTTTTATTGATGGAATCAATTGTTGCTATTGTAGGACGGCCTAATGTTGGTAAATCAACTTTATTTAATAGATTGTCTAAAAATAATTTAGCTATTGTTGACTCTGAAAGTGGTGTAACTAGGGACAGACATTATTCATCTTCTGATTGGAATGGAAAAAAATTCACAATAATTGATACTGGAGGATATGTCTTAGGTGGTGATGATAGATATGAAAAAGATATTGATAATCAGGTAATAATTGCATTAGAAGAGTGTGATAAGATTATTTTTGTAGTAGATGTAAATGAATCTAATAATTCTGCTGATAAGGAAATTTCCAAAATTTTGCATAAAACAAATAAGCCAGTTGTAGTAGCTGTTAATAAAGTTGATAAGAATAGTTTAATTAATGACTCTCTCGAATTTTATAATTTGGGCTTTGAAAATTTGTTCTCAATATCTGCAATAAATGGAAGCGGAACTGGAGAGTTGTTAGATGAATTAGTTAATGATTTCATAGATGATGATAATGAAATTACTAATGAATTACCATCTTTTGCTGTTGTCGGTAGACCAAATGCTGGAAAATCCTCTTTTATTAATACTATAGTTGGTGAAGAAAGAAACATAGTTAAGGATGAACCCGGAACTACACGCGATAGTATAGATACCGTTTATAATAAATTTGATTTTAATTTTAAAATTATCGATACAGCAGGAATTAGAAAAAAATCAAAAATTGATTCTAATTTGGAATTTTATTCTGTAGTAAGATCAATAAAGTCTATTGAACAATGTGATGTTTGTCTTTTAATTATGGATGCCACTAGAGGATTTGATAGTCAGATAAAAAATATTTTTTGGTTAGCTCATAGAAGAAATAAGGGCATAGTAATTTTAGTTAATAAGTGGGATTTAATTGAAAAGACTAATAATACCTCAAAAGATTTTGAAGAATTAATTAAAAAAGAAATTCAACCTTTTGATGATGTTAATATTTTATTTATTTCATGTATTAAAAAACAAAGAATTTTTAAATCTTTAGAATGCGCAATAGAAGTTTACAAAACCAGAACAAAACAGATAAAAACAAGCAGGTTAAACAATGATTTATTACCATTAATCCAATCATATCCGCCTCCTTCTTTAAAAGGAAAAAGAATAAAAATTAAATATTGTAGTCAGCTTCCTGGAAGATATCCTCAATTTGTTTTTTTTGCTAATCTACCACAATATGTAAAGGAACCTTACAAAAGATTCTTAGAAAATAACATAAGAAAGATTTATGGATTTACAAGTGTGCCGATAAAAATATATATTAGAAAGAAATAACTATAACTCTTTTTCAATAATCTCCAACTTAGATTTTATTTTTTCAAGTTTTTGAACGATTTCAATTTTTTTTGATTCTGTTTTTAATTTTTCTTTAGCCCCATCAATAGTAAAGCCTCTTATTTTTAAAAGATTATAAATAAGTTTTAAATTTTTTATATCAACAGAATTATATTTTCTAGTTCCTTTTATTGTTTTTTTTGGATTTAAAATATCAAATTCTTTTTCCCAAAATCTTAAAAGAGAAGGATTTACATTAAAAGCTTTAGAAATTTCTCCAATATTATAATAAAGTTTTTCAGGAAGTTTGATTTCCATTAATCTAGAGATTGATTTTCTTGACTTGAAATTTTTAATATTTCATCAAATTCTTCAGGTGTAAGATTACTATAAAAATAATTAACAGGATTAACTTTTTTCCCATCTTTATGAACCTCATAATGAAGATGAACACCCTTTGATCTACCAGTATTCCCAACAAAACCAATAATATCTCCTTTTTTAACTTTTTGACCTCTTCTTACATTATATGAATTTAGATGTGCATACAATGTCAAGTACCCATAACCATGATCTATTCTAATGTGTTTTCCATATCCAATTGCTCTACTATCTGCACGTACAATAGTTCCATTACTTGCTGCATATACAGGAGTATTTCTAGGTGCTGAAAAATCCATACCAGAGTGCATTTTTCTTGATTTATCAAAAGGGTCAGTTCTGATACCATAACCTGAAGCTATCCTAGTTAAATCATCATTTCTTATAGGCTGAATAGATGGAATAGCAGAGAGCATTAATTGCTTGTTTTTTGCTAATGTTTCGATCTCGTCTAGAGATTTTGATTGTATAACTAATTGTTTGGTTAGAATATCAATCTTTTTAGTTGTTTCAATAATTAGTTCTGAATTTTCAAATCCCTCTAAGTCAGAATATCTATTGATTCCTCCAAAACCAGCTTTTCTAATATCAGGGTCAATTGGATTTGCTTCAAAAAGTACTCTGTAAATATTATTATCTCTAGATTCTAAATCATTCAAAACAGTTTCTAACTGAACTAATCTATTGTTAAGTAACTCAAGTTGTAATTCATAATTTTTTAACTCTCTATCTTGAGCTAGTTCAGTCGGAGTATTTAGGTAAGGTGTGCTTATTAAAATAAATAATGAAACTATTCCGAAAAAAAATGCAGTAAAAATAAATGTAGAAGCATTAATAATTCTTGACGTGTTTGATGTTTGAATTTCTTTAAAAGAAAGTGATTTTTTATCGTAATAGAATTTTGATTTACTCATAAAAAAGTTTTTTTGATTGAGTACTCGATATTTATTTTTTACTTTGTAAATATAAAGATTCTATTTAAAGTAAAAATTGTTAATGGACTCAAATACTATTAGAAAACAATTCATAGATTTTTTTAAATCAAAAGAACATAATTATGTACTCTCATCACCGATAGTTTCAAAAAACGATCCTTCTCTAATGTTTACTAACGCTGGTATGAATCAGTTTAAAAGTATTTTTTTAGGTGGAAAAAGTAATTACGGTAACCGTGTTGTTAATTCACAAAAATGCTTGAGAGTTTCAGGTAAACACAATGATCTTGAGGAGGTTGGTATTGATCACTATCACCACACTATGTTTGAAATGCTTGGTAACTGGAGTTTTGGAGATTATTTTAAAGAAGAAATTATTAAATGGAGTTGGGAGATTTTGACAGAAATATTTAAGCTTCCATCTGAAGATTTGTATGTTACAGTATTTGAGGGAAGTAAAGAAGATAATCTCAAAATTGATAAAGAAGCTTTTGATATTTGGAGTAAAATAGTTGATAGTTCAAAAATTATTTTAGGTAATAAAAAGGATAATTTTTGGGAAATGGGAGATTCTGGTCCGTGTGGCCCCTGCTCTGAAATTCACATTGATTTAAGATCAACCGAAGAAAAAAGAAAAGTAAAAGCAGTTGATTTAGTAAATAAAGATCATCCACAAGTTATTGAACTATGGAATCTAGTTTTTATTCAATTCAATAGAAAATCAAATGGAAAACTTGAAATTCTTCCTCAAAAACATATTGATACAGGTATGGGTTTTGAAAGGCTGGTGAGGGTCATTCAGAACAAAAAATCTAATTATGATACAGATATATTTTTACCTATTATAAACAATATTGAAAAGTTATCTGGCAAAAAATATGGTACTGATGAAAAAAGTGACATAGCTTTTAGAGTTATATCAGATCATTTGAGAGCTGTATCTTTCTGTATAGCAGATGGTCAAATCCCAGGAAATTCAGGATCATCTTATGTTGTAAGAAGAATTTTAAGAAGGGCAATAAGATATGGTTATACTTTTCTGAACTTTTCTGAACCATTTATATTTAAATTAGTTGAGGTTCTAATTACACAATTTAAGTCGGTATTTCCTGAAATTGATAAACAAAAATTAAATATTAAGTCAATTATTGAGCAAGAAGAGAAAGTTTTTTTAAAAACCTTATCTCAAGGAATAAGTAGATTAAATAATGTTATTGAAAAAACTAATGGTGAAATGATTTCAGGTAAAGATGTCTTTGAACTTTATGATACATATGGATTTCCAGCTGATTTAACATCACTAATATTGAGTGAAAACCAAATGAAATTTAATGTTGATGATTTTAATAAGCACCTTGAACAACAAAAAACTAGATCAAGAAAATCATCCATTTCTAAGACTTATGATTGGAATATTATCAATGAAGATGAATCTTCTTTATTTGTGGGTTATGATTTAATATCAACAACATCAAAAATTAAAAAGTTTAGAACCATTGAAACAAACAATGAAAAATTTATTGAAATAGTTTTTATTGAAACTCCATTTTATCCTGAGGGCGGAGGTCAGGTAGGGGATGTCGGAAAAATTGTATCAGAGTCTGGTGTTTCTATTGAAGTTTTAAATACTAAAAAAGAAAATGAAGAAATTATTCATATCATTTCAGATACCAATTTTGAAGAAAAAGTAGACTATAAACTCCTTGTCGATCCTCATAAAAGAATGAATTCATCTTCAAATCACACCGCTACTCATTTACTTCATCAAGCACTTAGAAATATTTTGGGTTTACATGTAGAACAGAAAGGTTCTCTTGTGAATAGTGATTATTTAAGGTTTGATTTTTCTTACAATAAAAAATTAGAATCTAATCAAATTTTAGAAGTTGAAAATTTTGTTAATGATAGAATTAATGAATCACTAGAATTGGAAGAAAATAGAGAAGAAAAATATGATACTGCCATTAAGAATGGTGTCGTTGCCCTTTTTGGAGAAAAATATGGAGACAAAGTTAGATCTATTAAATTTGGTGATTCGTATGAGTTATGTGGTGGTACACACGTTAAAAACACTCTTTCATTAAGAGTATTTAAAATCTTATCGGAGGGTTCTGTTGCTTCTGGTATTAGAAGAATTGAAGCTATTTCAGGATATACTGCAGTAGAATCTCTTAGAAAAAATTCTATGGAGTTATCAAAAATTGGACAATTAACTTCTTCAAAATCTAATATTTTTGAAAGTGTTAAATCAATCCAAAATGAAAAGAAATCATTAGAAAAATCAACTAAAAATTTAGAAAATCAAATATTATCAAACACTTCCACTGAATTAGTATCAAAAATTGAAAAGATAGGGGATGTCAATTTTTTAGTTTCTAAAGTCGATTTAAGCACATCTAATATGAAATCTTTATGCTTTTCCTTTAATCAAAAAGTTGAAAATTTATTTTTAGTTCTAATTTCGGAATCAAGTAATATTTCTGTAGTTTGCTATATTTCAAAATCACTAGTTGAAAATAAAAATTTAGATGCCTCCAACGTAATTAAATCAATTTGTAAAGAAATTGACGGAGCTGGAGGAGGTCAACCATTTTTTGCAGCAGGTTCAGGTAAAAGTAAAGTACCAATAGAAAAAATTATCGAAGTATCGAAAAGTTTTTTATGACTTAGATGGGTAAGATTCTAAAACTTTATTAACAAAGTTTGATATTAATTCATCTCTAGTTAGTTTATTTGAATATAGAGATCCTGATCCGTTTCCTTGCCATACAAGATTTCCAGTTTTTCCATCTATAATATCTATATATAATAAACCAACAACTCTTGAACTTGGTCTATACGTCTGAGCAAATGGATATGCATACCAACCATACCTATTATAAGATTGACTTATATAAATATCTTCTCTTGATTTGGTTGAAACATTAATGATTAAATCAGGTGATGATGAAAATTCATATCCCTTTAATTCCATGTTAGATTCAATGGAACTTAAAATTCTTTTTTTATCAATGTCAGAAATATCTAATTTTTCTATTTCCTGCTTAGAGAATGCGTAAGAAGAATAATTATTAAAATTTATGCTTGAATCATAATCATATGCAACTTTTAGAGATGAGCATGAAAATAATAAAATTGAAATAATAGCGATAAATAAATAATGTCTCATATTATAAATAAAACAATAATTATGCCTAAAAACCAATTAATTATTAAGTAATTAATACTTTTATAATGGTGTCAAAAAGTATTTTATTTAAATATTTATCTATAATATTCATTTTCAGCCTCTTAAATTCTAGTTGTAACCTTACAAGATTTAAAGTAAAAAGATCTATTGTAAAGAATAACTTTAATAAATCTGACCAATTAAAAAGATTTTTAAACAATATGTCAACGGATGAGAGAAGAAAATGGTATATAAAAACTTATTCTGATTTTGCTGTTCAACAGATGAAAAAATATAAAATTCCAGCGAGTATTATTTTGTCCCAAGCTTTACTTGAATCTGGAGCAGGTGCCAGTACTTTAGCTCTAAAATCAAATAATCATTTTGGTATTAAATGTCATCAGGAATGGAGAGGCAAGAAGGTTTATCATGATGATGATGAAAAAGGAGAATGTTTTAGAAAATATAAAAATCCTATCGAAAGTTACAAAGATCATTCAGAGTTTTTGACCACTCGTGGTCGTTACTCTTTTCTATTTAAATATTCAATTAAGGATTATCTTAAATGGGCAAAAGGATTGAGTAAAGCTGGATATGCAACTGATCCAAAATACCCCGAAAAATTAATAAAAATTATTGAGGACTACAGATTATGGAAGTTTGATGGTTCTAGAAAATCTATAAGTAAGATTAAGAAAGATAAATCCAATGAAAAAGAAAAAAATAATTCTAAATATTATACTGTAAAAAAAGGAGACACATTATACTCAATATCTAAAAAGTATAACATGTCTCTTCAGGATTTAAAAAATCTTAATAAATTAAAGTCCGATGATATAAAAATCGGACAAAAATTAAAAATTTAAGATGTCTTTGGATTCAATGCATTATTAATTAAACCAATACAATAAGTCAAATGATTTTTCATATTTGGATCGGAATATTTCTTAATTGATTTTGAAAGTTCTTTTTTCAAATTTAAAAGCATACCAACAGTTACCGATCTAATATCTGAAACATCAACTTTAATAGGTGTAATGTAATTTGACCAGAAAGAACCTTGCCTTGTTGGTTGTTCATTTTTCATAATGTATGCTAATCGATTAATATAAGTTCTTTGTAAGTTTCTTCTGTAAACATCTATATTTCCATTATTTTTTAATTCAAACCAAATACCGTTTTTTAAATCATTCATCATTTCTTGTAATGTATAAGCACTTGAACCATTTAACGCCTCATTTTCAATCATTCTAGCCATTTTTGCAAAATCTAAAACACTATTTAAATAACGACTTTGAACTGATCTAATTCTATTTGTCATACCAGCAAACTCAATCTTATTTAAAATATCTTTTTCTATCATCCAATAAGGAGTTTGAAATAAATGACGATTTAAAAAATCAATACATGCTTTTTGATGATTTTTATTTACGTGCGTATATACTGCTCCATCTTGGTCAGCAGTTTTATAGTATTGATAGACACCTCCAATATTTGTAGCAACATGTCCCATGTATCTGTTGAATTGTCCAAGTACTTGATTATACATGTATTCAAGTTCTTCATATGTTTCACCATCTTCAGTTGTCCATTCAATAAGCTTTGGCATTATTCTCTTTAAATTTGCAATTCCATATTCACTTGCTTTGACAGCATTGTCTCCTAAATCTTCTGTTTGAGCACTAGGATCAATACCTCCACTAGGACCAAATCTAAACATTAAGTCATCTTCTTTCTCTCTGATCCAACTCCTTAATATTTCTTTTTCTTCATCTTCAGAAGCATCTAAAATTGGTTTATAACCCCATTTTACAGCATAAATATCATATACACCTACATTTGGGGTACCCCAATCTGATGGCATCAAAGCAACACCATCATCGCCAGGTTGTGCAACATAATTGAATCTAGCATAGTCCATTATTGATGGTGCAGTTCCGTACTTTTTTGTAAAAGTTGCAGATCTTAGAGAATCAACAGGGTACGCACTACTACTACCCATATTATGTGGAAGACCAATTGTATGGCCAAATTCATGAGATGAAACAAACCTAATTAATTCACCCATTACCTCATTTTTAAATTCTACTCCTCTAGCATCAGGATTTACAGCTGCAGTTTGGACGAAATACCAGTTTCTTAATAGTTTCATAACATTATGATACCAATTAATATCTGATTCAATTATTTCACCTGATCTAGGATCACTAACATGTGGCCCATTTGCATTGAGGGAAGGAGAAGCAAGATATCTCACTGTAGAATATCTCACATCTTCAGGACTCCAATCTGGATCTTCATCTTTTGAAGGTGGGTATTTAACAATTACAGCGTTTTTAAATCCAGCAGCTTCAAATGCTACGTTCCAATCTTCAATACCGTCTTTCAAATATTTTCTCCATTTTTCTGGTGTTGCTGGATCAAGATAGTAGACTATTGGCTTTTTAGGTTCTACTAATTCTCCATTTATAAACTTCTCTTTATCTTCATCTTTTACTTCTAATCTCCATCTATCCAAGTAAGTGACAGTTTCAGCTTCTTGATTATCAATACCGTAATCAGTTTGACTTGTTGTAAACCATCCAACTCTTTCATCATAATATCTTCTTTTCATTGGTTCTTTCGGTAAAAGAACCATTGAATTATTTAGCACCATTGAAATTTGACCATTTCTTGAATCTGACGACTTGTAAGTTTTAATATGTTTTGTTTCAATGTTTAATGGAAAACTTCTTATTGATTCAATAAAAGAAAGTTTTGTATCTAAGCTAGTAATCTTGTAACCTTTTCTAGAAGCTTGAGGAAAACCAAACATTTTAACATCACTTTTATAGAGATTTGTAACATCAATTACATAAGAGTTTTTTTCCTTGTTTTTTACTTCAATTTTAAAACTTGAAATAATAGGTTCAAAATTTGAATTTGATACAGCTATACTAATTGGTAATGAATCATTAGCAAATTTTGAATAAGATGCTTGTTTTAATAAAATATTGTTATCAAATTTCTCCCACTTTAATACTTGTTCACTCATCTTGTGACGATTTAAAGGAAGCTCGGTAGCCATTTTTACAATTCTTGTAACCATAAGCATATCTCTACCAAGTAAACTGTCATTTATTTCATAAAAATATTTTTCATCTACTTTATGAACATCAAATAATCCTGTATCGGAAACAGCTTTATCATTAATCACATCTGAATAAGTCTTTTCTTTTTTCGTTTTACTTTTATCATCATCTTTCTTTTGAGAGTAAGAATTAAAACCTGTAAAAATTGTTAAAGCAATAAAAGTTGTAAGTATGTTGAAATAATTAGTTTTCATTTTATTAAAATTTAAGGATAGCCAATAAATGTAAAAAAAAAAAAATATAAATCTTAAACTAACTTTAATAATGTATATAAGGATTAAAAAAACTAGAATAAATCTATAAAAAGACCATCATCATTTTTTATTACTTTACAAAGTTTATTTTTTGTTAATGCTTTGATGGTTTTATCCCATTTTTTATTTGATAATTCTGATTTATTTTTTACATCATTTAATTCAGATTTACCTTCTTTTTGAATAATAGAAAATACTAACTTTTCTTCTTCGTTCAAGTCAATATTAATGTTTTTTTTCTCGGGTTTCATTTGAGGGAAAAATAAAACTTCTTGTATAGATTGTTTATTAGTCATTAACATCACAAGTCTATCAATTCCAAATCCAATTCCTGATGTCGGTGGCATTCCATACTCAAGAGATTTTACAAAATCATAATCTATAAACATAGCTTCTTCATCCCCTTTTTCTGAGAGCTTTAGCTGGTCTTCAAATCTACTTAACTGATCAATTGGATCATTTAGTTCTGAATATGCATTCGCTATTTCGCTACCATTTATCAATAATTCAAATCTTTCAGTTAATTCAGGTATACTTCTATGCTCTTTTGTTAAAGGACTCATTTCTTTTGGATAGTCAATAATAAATGTTGGTTGAATATATTTCGATTCACATTTTTCACCGAATATTTCATCAATTAATTTTCCTTTACCCATAGTATCATCAACATCAACACCAATCTTTTTTGCAATTTCAAATGTTTCTGATTCAGACATGTCCTTCAAATCATATCCAGTGTTTTCTTTGATGGATTCTAGAATACTTATTTTTTTATAAGGGCCTTTAAAATTAATTGTGTGTTCCCCAAATTGTATTTCACTTTTTCCATTAACATCTAAAGCAACTTTTTCTAAAAGTTTTTCGGTTGTTTCCATCATCCAATTATAATCTTTGTATGCAACATAGAATTCTAAGTTTGTGAATTCTGGATTATGAGTTCTGTCCATGCCTTCATTTCTAAAATCTTTAGCAAATTCAAAAACTCCATCAAATCCTCCAACTATCAACCTTTTTAAGTAAAGTTCATTAGCAATTCTAAGGTATAATGGAATATTTAAAGCATTATGATGAGTTATGAATGGTCTAGCAGCAGCGCCTCCTGGAATGGGTTGTAATATTGGAGTTTCAACTTCAAGATAATTTAGATCAGTTAAAAAATTTCTGATCGAAGAAACTACTTTGCTTCTTTTTATAAAAGTATCTTTTACATGAGGATTAACAATTAGATCAACATATCGCATTCGATATCTTTGTTCAGGATCATTAAATTCATCATAGATGTTTCCTTCACTGTCAGTTTTTGGAAGGGGCAAAGGTCTTAAAGATTTTGATAGAAGTTTAAAATCTTCCACTAAGATAGTTTTTTCACCTACCTGAGTTGTAAAAAGTTTTCCATATATTCCAATTATATCACCTATGTCTAATAATTTTTTATAAAACTCATTGTATTTAAACTTGTCTTCTTTAGGACATATTTCATCTCTGTTGAAATAAACTTGAATTTTACCAGAACTGTCCATAAGTTCAGCAAAACTTGCTTTTCCCTGGATTCTCCTAGACATTAACCTACCAGCAACTATAACTTTAGAATTTTCTTTAAAATCTTTGTTAATTTCTTCAACTAGGTGAGATACTTTGAAGAGTTCTGCAGGATATGGATCTATCCCAAGCTCTCTTATTTTTGCTAGCTTTTCACGTCTAATTATTTCCTGTTCAGAGAGGTTTGACATTTTTTTCAAATATAATGATATAACAAGAAAATTACCCATATGTTTTTTAATTTTATAGGATAAAAATTCTATTTGAATAAAAATAAAGAAATAATAGTAAGAGATTTAGGTAATATCAATTATCAAGAATGTTTTGAAATTCAAAAAGAATTACAAAATGAAATAATTGATATTAAGTTAAGAAATAGAAAAAATAATACTAATCTTAAGACACCAAATTATCTCTTATTTGTTGAACATAATCACGTATATACATTAGGAAGAAGTGGTGATAAAAACCACTTGCTTTTTTCTGAAGATATTTTAAATGATAAAGATATTTCTTTTCATTATACAAATAGAGGAGGTGATATTACATATCATGGACCTGGTCAATTAGTTGCTTATCCAATTCTAGATTTAGAAAATTTTTTTACTGATATTCATAAGTTTCTTAGATTAATGGAGGAGTCTGTAATTAAAAGCTTAGAGCAAATAAATATTGTTTCATCTCGAAATACTAATAAAACTGGAGTTTGGCTTGATGTTGGAAATAACAATGAAAGAAAAATATGTGCAATGGGAGTTAAAGTAAGCAGATGGGTTACAATGCATGGCTTAGCACTTAATGTATCTAATGATTTATCTTACTTTGATGGCATAGTTCCGTGTGGTTTAGAAAACAGTAAAGTGACATCTGTTAAAAATGAGATAGGTAATTTGATATATTCTTATGATTTAAAAAAAATTTTACTAAATAACTTCTTAAAATCCTTCCGCGCTTCTTCAATTCAATGAAAATAGTTGTATTTCATTTTTATCTCCCAAAAATATTAGATGAGTTTTGTTCTTATCATTATTCATGTGTAGATCGCTTGTAGAATAAAAAGGAAATCCGTCAACAATTTCCTTATTATCAAATAAATATATTTTCTGCGAGTCTTTATCAAAAATAGAATAATAGCTACTATTTATATTATTAATTTTTAAATTCTGGTATGAGCCATAAGGAAGACTAAACTCCTTACCATTAATTATAAGTTTGTTTGATCCAAAAGTCACTTTATTGTTTTCATAAGCAAATAATTTTTCTTCATTATTTAATAATTCTTGCTTTGAAATTTTTCCAGAAAGATCAATTCTAACAATGTTATCTTTATTATCAAAACCAATTAATCCATTTTTATATTCAAATAAACTTGATTTAATAAATAAATCTTTAGGAACCTTAATTCTAATATTTCCTCTCCTGTCAAGAATCAAAATTCTATCATTGTTTTCTTTCAAAATTAAATAGTCCTTATTCATAACCCTGAGATGTTTTAATGGTTCTTTTAACCCATTATTGAGCCTTGTTCTTTTAAAACCTTTTACAATTTCAAAACTTGAATTATACATTTTTAAATTATTACCATTTTGAAAAACATATCTATAGTTTTTATTATTATCGTAGTCAAAAACAGAAAGATTTTCAAAAAAACTTTTTGAATTACTTTTAATATTTTTTACGATATTTCCGTTAATATCCATTAATATCAATTCCTTTTCTGTAGAGAATAAAAATTGTAGTCTATTATTTTTATAAGTATCAACCTGAAAAATAGTACTATTGATTTTATTGTTTAATTGTTTTTTCCATAAAATTTTGCCTTGAAAATCAACTAAATTTAACTCGTTGTTTATGTTCTGAAATATTATGTTTTTTTCTCCTGTTTTGTGATTGTATATAATCTTTGGATTATTTAATATCTCAGTATCAAATGATTGTGATAAAACCAGTTTTGATTGATTATTCTCTTTTATTTTTATTGGTGAAGTAAAAATAGAATTGTATATAATTGAATCTTTTATTTGACTTGATTTAATCCATATTTCATAATTTTCATTTATCAATTTAGATTTCACTAATTCTAGAGCTGAATTTTTGGAAGGTATCTTCTTATTAAAATTTGTAAAATCTTTATTTAATATAAAAGTTGATTTGTTTTTTGTATTAAGAATAATTCTTTCTATTGATTGAATATTATTTGCCAATATTAAATTGTTTTCAATGAAGGAAGAAAACACTTTATCATTAATAAATTCAAATTCATTTAGTTTATTTATTCCAGTTATAAATTTTTCGCTTTTAAAAATTTTTTCATTTCTGTATTCCTTAACTAAATCAAAATTTCTAAAATCTATTTCATAGTCTACATCCTTAAGTTTAATTATACAGATTGAATCTTTATCACTTAAATAATACCCAATTTCATTAGCTTTTTGATATATAGAATCAAGCTCAATTTTATTTGTGCTATTTTCAAATAAAACTTCATCTATGTTATTTGAGAATAGTTTTTTATTAAAGCTGTAGGATTTAAAGAAATTAAAATTTTCAGGAATTATATCTAATATTTCTGTTTTTTTAGGTTTAACATTATTTAATAACGAAACATATCTTTTTTTAGTTGAATCAATTATTGATAATCCCATAATTAATATTTCTTCGTTATCAATTTCAAATTCAAAATTTATCCAATCAGAAATTTCACTTACATCAATTTTAAGATTTTTAAGACTTTCCAACTCTATGCTTTCAGAAATTAACACCGAAATATTTTCAGTTTTTAGATTTACCAGTTCATAAAAATTTTTTGATTTTGGATTACTCGAATAATTTGAATTTCTGGTAAAATTTTCTATCAAAAATTTATTATCTGAAATAACATTAAAGTTTCCATTTTCGGTAAAATAATATTTTATGTCTTTATAATCGAATTCATAAATTGTTTTACTATCGTATTCAGTTGAATCGGTAATCTTGATATTATATGGATTTTCAGATTTTTCTAAAAAAATAATTTTAGCAATATCGCCTTTTCCAATTTTATGATTACTGTAAATTAACTTTTTACTAGTCTCAAAAATAGTTTCATCAAATAAATCAGTATTAAAAAAATCAAAAAGAAAGTTTTTTTCATCATAATTGATTTTATTATAATCATCTATGGTAACTACTGATATAGGATTATCAGGAATTTGAAATATCAAATCTAAACTTTCATTATTTTTTTCAGAACATGAAATCAGGGTCAATATTAGTATTAAATACTTTTTCAATTTTATTGTAAAATTAAAAAACTCATATCTCTAATGATAATTGTTTGCCTTTTATTTTAAATGTATTTCTGTGATACTTAGTGTAACCATATTTTTTAATACTATCAATATGTTTTTTTGTTCCATAACCTTTATTATTAACCCAATCAAATTGAGGATATCTTTTACTAATTTTAGCCATATACTTATCTCTGTGAACCTTTGATAAAATTGATGCTGCAGCAATACTTTGATACAAATTATCTCCTCCAATAATACACTTATAGTTTAATTTCATTTTCGTTTGAAATTTATTTCCATCAATAAGGTAAATTTCAGCGCTAAGATTCAATTTCTTTATTGATTTATTCATTCCAAAAAAAGTTGCATTTAGAATATTTACATTATCAATTTTATTATTATCAACATCAACAATTACATAATCAAGAGCTACATTTTTTATTTCATCAAATAACTTTTTCCTTTTTAAATAGCTAAGTTTTTTTGAGTCTTTAATTTCAGGGTTGTAATAATTTTTTGGTAAAATAACTGATGAAATTGTAACAGGGCCTGAAAGTGCACCTCTTCCAGCTTCATCTATTCCGCACACCAAAATTTTACTATTATACCTTTTTATCATATTTCATTGATTAAATTAGTGGTTTAATTATATAATTTCAACAGACAAAACAAAATCTTTAGTGCATAAATTATTATTTATTATTTTCTTTCTTTTTTCAATTTGTAGTTATAATCAAACTGGAGGAGGTTTTTTTAATGAATCTTTATCTAAGATTGGAGACTCTATTTCAATAGATGACTTCAAATTTGATATTAATAAATTAAAGAAATTTGACATAAATAATGATACAATTCTATTAGATACTTCTTTAACAATAAATAAGTTTTATCAATTTAATTTTAGAAGAAAAGATAATTTTGAACTAATTAAGCCAAATAATGTTGGACAATCATATAATCATCTCTCATATGATCTAAACCAATCTAATTTTCCAAAAATTGGTTACAATGCTAACAAATCACAACTCTTTAGTACAAATGATGTATATTTTTATGACGTAGCATATCCAATGACAGAATTATTATTTAAATCTGTTTTTTCACAAGGCCAATTAACTGACGCACTTTTTACAACTAATGTAAATCGAAAGTTAAATTTTTCATTGTCCTTTAAGGCTCTTAGGTCTTTGGGGAAATATCAGAATTCACTTTCCGGGTCTAAGCAATTTACATTTACTTATAATTATAATTCTGAAAAGTTTAGATCAAAATCATTTTATGTATCTCAGAAACTAGAAAAACATGAAAATGGTGGTTTATCCGAACTGTCACTCTCTGATTTTGATTCTGAAGATCCAGTTTTTGATGAAAGATCAAAATTAAGTGTGAAGTTTGATGATGCAATTAATACTTTTTTTAAAAGAGATTTTTATTTAGACAACCTATTTAGATTTGCTGGATCAAAAAAATCACTTTTGCTAGGACACAATCTTCATTACACCACTGTAAATAATTCATATAGCCAAACCATAATCAACGATTATTATGGAAGTATCGAAGATGGAGTTAATTCAGTGTCAGATAAATATAAGTTTAGATCGGCTAAAAATGAATTAAATTTAAGAGTAGAAAATCTAATTTTTGACTCATTTAATTTTGGACTAATTAATCATAATTATGAATATTTTAACCTTAATTCTGACAGTGAAAAGATAAATGAAAATTCAAATTTATTTTCTATAAATTTTGATAAAAAAATTAAATTTTTTCAAATCAATTTTGAATTAAATAAAAAAATTAATGGTGATAGAGTAGGGGATAAATTTATTCTCTTATTAAAACAAACTAAAAACTCTAATTTTGATTTAGGTATTAAGTTATCTTCAATTCAAACACATCCAGGTTTGATGTATGATAACTATTTCAGTAGTTTTTCCGAATTGAAATGGAATTACAATAATGATTTAGTAACTACTAATAGTATTAATATTGAATTTTCAAACAATAAAATAGGTGAGATTGAATTGTCTTCCTCAATAATAAAAAACTTTTTCTATATAAGTGTTGATATTAGTTCGGATTATTTGTATTTGCCTATTAATAATCAATTGAAATCTGAAATAACTTATTTTAAATTAAAATATCATAAAAATTTCAATCTAGGTAAATTTTCATTTGATAATACCGCAATGTTTCAAAATGTAAATCAAGATGAAATGGTATTAAACGTACCCAAATTTGTTTTTAGAAATTCATTTTACATAACTGAAAAAATATTTAATAATGTTCTAGACATACAATCTGGATTTAATTTTAAAATCTTTTCGAGTTTTTATGCAAATGAGTACAATCCATTAATTTCTTCTTTTCATGTTCAAAACTCAAAAAAAATAGGAAATTTTCCAATAGTTGATTTTTTCATTAATGCTAAGATTAGACAAACAAGATTATTTTTTGTTTTTGAACATATAAATTCATCATTATCAGGAAATAAATTCTTCCAAACACCTTCAATGCCTTACAGAGATTCGAACTTTAGATTTGGATTAACTTGGAATTTATTTAACTGATGGTAGGTCACCTTTAGTTTTTGAAGGAAGCTTTGTACTACCCATTAAAAATTTGTCGATATGATAAGCTGCTTCTCTACCTTCTGAAATTGCCCAAACAATTAACGATTGCCCTCTTCTTAAATCTCCTGCAGCAAAAACTTTTGGATTTGTTGTTTGGTAATCATTTGTTATTGGTTTTGAACTTTCATTTATTTCAGTTTTTAAATCTTTAAAAATTAAATTTTCTGGACCAGTAAAACCAAGCGCTAACAGGGCAAGATCACATGGCCAAATTTTTTCTGAACCCTCAACTTCAATTAATTTATAGTTTTCGTTTGAATCTTTTTCCCAAGACACATTAACTGTTTTCAAGCCAGTTAAATTTCCATTATTGTCACCAATAAATTCTTTAGTCATAATAGACCATTCTCTTTTAATACCTTCTTCATGGGATGAACTCGTTTTCAGAGTAAAAGGCCAATACGGCCAAGGATTTTCATCTGTTCTTTTTTTCGGAGGTTTACCTTGAATCTCAAAATTTAAAACTGATTTTGCTTTATGTCTATTTGATGTTCCTATACAGTCAGAACCCGTATCCCCACCACCAATAACAATAACATTTTTTTGTTTAGCTGAAAGACTTAAATCAATATCTGAAACTTTATCAACAACTTCATTTTGGTGTTTTAAAAAATCCATCGCTTGTACAACACCTTTTAAATTACTACCCTTAATAGGCAACTCTCTTTTTAATGTAGCACCTCCACAAAGGAGAATAATATCAAACTCTTTTTCGAGGGCTTTTACTTCAATGTCTTTGCCAACCTCAATACAAGTTTTAAATTCTATTCCTTCTTCTATTAATAAATTAATTCTTCTATCAATTATAGACTTTTCTAATTTAAAATCAGGTATACCATATCTTAATAGTCCACCAATTTTTTTATCCCTTTCGTAAACAGTAACATTATGTCCAGCTAAATTAAGTTGTTGAGCAGCTGCAAGTCCAGCAGGTCCTGAACCAACTACAGCAATTTTTTTACCTGTTCTTTTAGCTGGTACTTGAGCCTTAATCCACCCCTCCTTGAAACCTCTCTCAACTATGTACTTTTCAATCATTTCAATTGATACAGGAGGATTTATTAATCCTAAAACACATGCTGCTTCACATGGTGCAGGACATAGCCTACCTGTAAATTCAGGAAAATTATTTGTTGAATGTAATATTTCAAGAGCATTTTTCCATTTTTTATTGTAAACAGCATCATTGAAATCTGGAATTAAATTCCCAAGTGGACATCCTGAATGACAAAAAGGAACACCACAGTCCATGCATCTTCCACCTTGTTTTTCTAATTCTTTATCAGAGGGTTTAATGGTAAATTCATCATAATTTTTTATTCTTTTAGCAACAGGAACATAAGATTCATCTGTTCTGTCAAATTCAATAAATCCTCTTAATTTTCCCATTCTATTTTATGATTGAATCAATTTTATCTTTAGCCATTTTTTCAAGAGCTGCTTTATACTCTATTGGCATTACTTTTACAAATTTATCTTTATTTCTTTTCCAATTCGAAATAATATCTTCTGCGATTTTACTTGATGTTAAAGAAAAATGATTTTCAACTAAAGTTTTTATAAAATCTAAATCTTGATTACTAGGAACTTCAAGTTCTATCATTTCTTGATTGAAATTTTTAACATCAAAATTCTCATTTTCTTTATAAATATATGCTATTCCACCACTCATTCCTGCTGCAAAATTTCTTCCAATTTTTCCAAGAATTAGAGCTATACCACCAGTCATGTATTCACATCCGTGATCACCTACACCTTCAACAACAGCAGTTGCCCCAGAATTTCTGACGCAGAATCTTTCACCAGCAATTCCATTAATATATGCTTCACCTGATGTTGCGCCATATAAGGCGACGTTTCCAGTTATTATATTTTTATTAGAGATAAATGTTGCTTTTTTTGGCACTTTAGCAATTATAGTACCGCCTGAAAGACCTTTTCCGAAATAATCGTTTGTAGTTCCATTGACAATCATTTTCAGTCCTTTCACAGCAAATGCACCAAAACTTTGTCCAGCAGAACCATTAAAATTTAGTGTTAAAGTATTTTTTGGGAGAGCATTTCTCCCATGAATTTTGGAAATCTCATTACTTAGAATAGCACCAACTGTTCTATCGGTATTTTTTATTTTGAAATCTAAATCCATTTTAATTTTCTTATCAATTGCAAGTTTTGCAGATTTTAAAATTTTAAAATCGAGAACTTTTTCTAGGTTGTGATCTTGTTTTTCAATATTTCTTATAGGAACTTTTTCTCCAACATTAGGTCTATATAAAATATTAGATAAATCAATTCCTTTATACTTAAAGTGGTCTATTGCATCCATCATATTCAACTTCTGACTTTGACCAACCATTTCATCAATTGTTCTAAATCCTAGAGAAGCCATTATTTCTCTCAACTCTTGTGCAACGAAGTACATAAAGTTTATAACATGTTCAGGCTTTCCTTTAAAATTTTTTCTTAATTCTGGATCTTGTGTTGCTATTCCTACAGGACATGTATTCAAATGACAAGCACGCATCATTATACATCCAGAAGCAACTAATGGAGCGGTAGAAAAACCAAATTCTTCAGCACCCAATAAACATGCTACTGCTACATCTCTACCGGTTTTTAATTGTCCATCACACTCAATTACAACTCTTCCTCTTAAATCATTTAATACAAGTGTTTGTTGTGCTTCAGCAATTCCAAGTTCCCAAGGAAGACCTGCATGTTTTAATGAAGTAAGTGGAGAAGCACCTGTTCCACCATCAAATCCAGATATTAAAATCACATCAGCTTTTGCTTTAGCCACACCTGCTGCAATAGTTCCAACACCAACTTCAGAAACTAATTTTACATTAACCCTTGCATCTCGGTTAGCATTTTTTAAATCAAAGATTAGTTGTGCTAAGTCTTCAATTGAATAAATATCATGATGTGGTGGGGGTGAAATTAATCCAACATAGGG
>JAYNRW010000007.1:0-26665 GCA_038114965.1 Flavobacteriaceae bacterium
GATTATTCAACTGAAAATGTATTAACTAATATTAATATCGAAATATTTAATAATGATGAATCAGTTAATACCTACAGTAGATATTCATGGTCTTCTGATGGAAATAGTAGAATACTTAGTGGAAATGGAATACCAAACCATGAAGTAGGAACTTTTCCAAACTCTAATAATCCTAATACTATTAGAGAACAAATAGTAAATAAAAATTTTACACTTTGCCCCTCTGTGATTTCTGAAAATGGTTTAGAAGTTGTTGGACCAGCTATGGCCATTGCATATGCCATAAATAGCGTAAAATTTGATCCTGGTACAGCAGGAAGATGTAACGATGTCGGTGAATGCAGTCTAGCCAGAGGACAAGGTAATTGGAACATTGAAGCCCTAGGTCATGATACTTTTGATTTTGGAGATGATATGAACCATGCACATGTTCAACCATCTGGTGAATACCATTACCATGGAATGCCTGAACTTTTAATAGAATTTCTTGGTGATAATCAAGGAATGACCTTAGTTGGATGGGCATCAGATGGTTTTCCTGTTTATGCTAGATATGGTTTTTCAGATCCTAATGATTCAAATAGTTTAATTAAATCTTTAGAACCCAGTTATAGAATAAAGACAGAACCCGATTCAAATCGACCTATGGTTCTGACAAGATTAGTAGGAGGTCCTGGTCAGGGAACAAATAATCCAAATTCACCAATTCCAATGGGAGCATTTACCCAAGATTATGAATATGTTGATGGTCTTGGAGATTTAGACCAGTGTAATGGAAGATATGGTGTAACGCCTGAATTCCCTGAAGGTATATATTATTATGTTGTAACTGATAACTTCCCTTTTTTTACAAGATGCTTAAAAGGAGACTTTTAGTTTAGTTTTTTAATTTAAATGTAGTAACTACAATACCGTGGTCTGAAGGGTATGCAAAGCTTTTATTATTTATTTCTATTTGTTCGTTAAAGAATTGCATGTAAGTTTTTGATTGAGTAGACTTTAATTTTTTGCCTTTGTAGAAAATATAATCAATTCTATGAGAATCGTCTCTTTCCTTATGATCCCAAGTTATTCCTGGGTATTTTATTGGATTTGGATTTTTTTCTCTAAAAGAATCGGTAAAACCCAAATCTTCAAAAACTTTGGTTGAATACCATGGAACAACTAAACCATTGTGAATGTTTTTTGTTTTTTCACTCCAATCAAGATGAGATGGGCTATTCATGTCTCCTCCAACTATAATTGGAATAGAATCTGATTCTTTAGCATATTTTTCAAAATAAGGAAGAACTTTTTGAATCATATTATATCTGTGCTCGGTTCGTTCCCACTCTAATAGTTCTTGAACAGTTTTACCCATATCTTCAGGCTTATTATTCCACGGCTGGTAATGAAACCAGTTAGAAAAAAACCTAACTTTTTTGTTGTTTATAAAAATTTCAATACCACCCAAAAAGAAAGGATAGTCTGTGTCAATTCTTTCTCCAAAAGGAAATTTTGAGTATATAGAAAGATTAACTGATTTATCATCAAGAGCAGTACCTTCTTTTGCTACCAAATGAAAATTATATCCATTTTTTTTAGCAATATAGGGTCCTGACCCATAGGTTTCTACCATTAAAACTATATCTGGGTTTATTTCTTTTATCATATCAGCAACATTATCAACACCATTTTCAATCTGATTTCCAGACCTTAAAATGTTCCAAGCCATCACTTTGAATTCTGTTTTTTGAGCAAAAAACTGCTGTGAAAATATTGTAAAAAATATGAGAGTTTTGATTGTAAATAATTTCATATCAGACATCTAATTTTATAAATGTAAATAAAATAACTACATTTGCGCTGTTGTGTAATCTTGGCATTAGCCAAGAGGTTTGTAGAAACCAATGAGAAGCTTTCCAATAGGGGAGCTTTTTTATTTTACTAAACTACAATTTCTAACTCCTTGGTCTTTTTCCAATCTCCTCTTGTAAAGTCAGGGAATGCCTGTGGAGCTCCATCATTTTCAATTGAGCTTGCACTAAGTGGAGTAACAGCACTCCAAAAACATCCTTCATATACATTTTGATCAAGCGGTAAACCATTTTTTAGACATTCAACAATTCTATACATCATTATTCCATCCATGCCTCCGTGACCTGATTTTTTCGTTTTAGAATTTAATCTCTTATAAAGTGGATGATCATATTTTTCATAGAGTTTTTCTAATTTATCACCTTGAATCCAACTATGATGATCTTTAGTAACTCCTTCAAATCCATTTTCAAAAGCAGCTCTAGTTGGAAAACCAGCCAATGTTCCCTTTGTACCTTGAATCAAGTTTAGTCTTGAATAAGGCCTAGGGCTTGTTTCATCCCATTGGACCATTACAGTTCTGCCTAGGTTTGTTTTAATAATTGAGGTATTCATATCTCCATTAGAAAAATCCATCTTATTCCACTTGTGATCTGAATCAAAGTTTTCTTTTGCAAATTTATTCCTTCCAATAGCAGGGGAAGAAAGTGATACTAAGTGTTTAAAATTATCTTCATTTCTAGCTAAATTCATGTATTGAGCAACAGGTCCTAATCCATGCGTTGGATATAAATTTCCTTTACTTTCAGCATAATGTAATGTCCTCCAATTTCCTGTACCTCTTTCAGTGTTAAACATTTGCCACCTTAGCTCATGAATATATGCAGCTTCAGCATGTAAAAGCTCTCCAATAGCACCTTTTCTACACATATTTAAGAACATTAGCTCATCCCTTCCATAATTAACATTTTCCATCATCATGCAATGTTTTTTTGTTTTTTCAGATGTATTAACAATTTCCCACATTTCCTCTAGTGTTATGGCAAGTGGCACTTCAGAAAATGCATGAGCACCATCTTTCATACACTGTATTGCCATAGGTGCATGACTTCTCCAGTTTGTACTAATAAATACAACATCAGGTTTCACCTCTTTTAGCATTAATTTCCATTTATTTTCATCACCCCAATAGGTTTTTAGATTTGAATAATTAGCATTATATGTTTTAAGCTTATTTAATTCTCTTTGAACAATGTCTTCATATAAATCACAAAGAGCTACTACTTCAGTTCCTGGAATTGTAGCAAAATTCTTTAAATGGGTACTTCCTCTATTTATACCAATAAATGCAGCTCGAATATTATCATTTGGTTTATCTGCAAAATCACCCATGTAAGAACCTTGTCTCTCAGAGTTTAAATTATTTTGACAATTTATACTTAGTGATGAGGCTGCAATTACACCCAAACTAGATGTTTGCATAAATTTTCTCCTATTATAATTTTTCATAAATTTTATTTTAAGTGTTGACTAAAAAAATTCCATATTTCTTCACTAGCATTTATATCCATATTTCCCCATGCACCTGGCCAGTCATGACCACCACCATGTACAGTATAAAATCTAACATCATCTTTTGATTCTGATGTAAATCTTTTATCAAGAGTTACATAAGAGTTATCCGCTGAATTATTGTTAGGTAGGTTAATAATTTCTGAACTAGAACAGCTATTAATATTAGACCAATAGTCAATTATATCTTCAATTTTTGGAGCACCTCCCCAACCCCAAACTGTGGACATAGATCCATCCATAGGTACTGTTCTGTCATTAGTACCTGAAATTTGAAGTATAGGAATTTTATAATCGGGATTACAATTTTTCCAATCATATCCGCTCATTGTTCCTGTAACTGATGCAATTGCTTTAAAAGTTCCACTTTGTTCGCATGCCAATGTATAACTCATAAAACCACCATTGGACATACCGCTAACAAAAGTGTTTTCTTTACTCAACTTATATTGATCTTGCAGAAGCTTTGCCAATTGAGTTAAAAAATCAGAATCTGGTACAGAACTCATGGGTTTTATATTGGCGTTCCAATGAGGCATTCCTGTCATTTCATTATTAGTTCCTTGAGGATAACAAACTGCAAAACCTTTTTCTTCAGCAATACTATTCATTCTAGAATAGTTCATAATGTTATTGGAATTACTAGTATAACCATGTAAGACAAAAACAAGCGGGGAGTTTTCTGGTAAATTTTTTGGCTTATAAAAAATATATCGTCTGTTTTGTGAATTGTGAGTAATATAAAATTCTCTAGGATAAGTTATTTCTTGTTCAATCTCATTTGAATCAATGTCACTATCACTACATCCTATTAAAGTAAAAAATATAATTAGTGAATAAAATAATCTAAAGTTCATTACACACTTTTTCCAGGAACAGGAACTTTGTATTTACCTTGATTATCTGGTAAAACGGGTGCTGTGCTTCCCCAACTTAAATTATCAGGAACTAATTTTTCATCAGCATTCATTGCAGACTCCCATTCAATTAATTTGCCTGAATATGTAGCCATTCTCCCCATAATTGCAGTCATAGTAGCTGTAGCTCCATATTCTGTGTCATCTATTTGTCCACCAGATCTTATTGATTTGAATAATTTATTGTGTTCAATTTGATAAGGACTTATATCATTCTTAGGATCATATTTGTGTAATAAATTTCCATTGTGATCATTTATTGTAACAACACCACCATTTCTCAAATTAATCACTCCCTTGGTGCCAACTAGCACTTCATTAACTTTTCTTAAAGTTCCAGGTTGATGTCTACATTGACTATGTATAACAGCCCCACTTGGATATTTAAACTCAACGTAATGGTGATCAAAAATTTCACCATGATCAATTCCTTTTCTTACTTCTCTTCCTCCCATGCCTTGTGCAGAAATAGGATGTTCATCTAAAAACCAATTTGCAACATCCAAATTATGAATATGTTGTTCAACAATATGATCTCCGCAAAGCCAATTAAAATAGTACCAGTTTCTCATTTGATATTCAAGCTCTGATTGTTGTGGTTCTCTTTTTCTTACCCAAACTCCGTGTCCATTCCATTTTACAGTTCCAGAAATAATTTTTCCAGCAACACCTCTTCTAACTTGTTTTAAAATATCTAGATAACTTAGTTGATATCTTCTTTGTAGTCCTACAACTACATTTAGTTTTTTTTCTTTTACTAGCTTGGCAGATTCTAAAATTCTTCTAACACCTGCAGCATCTGTTGCAACAGGCTTTTCCATAAAAATATGTTTACTCTTATTGACAGCATATTCAAAATGTTGAGGTCTAAAACCAGGTGGTGTAGCGAGAATCACAACATCAGCCAAATCAATAGCTTTTTTATAGCCATCAAATCCAACAAATTTGTTTTTATCTTTTACTTTAATATCCACTTCACCGTCAAGTTCATCAATTATCGCATTTAAACTTCTTTCGAGTCTATCCTCAAAAGCATCACAAAGAGCTACTAATTCAACATTTTTATCAGCACGAAGGGCTTGAACTGCAGCTCCAGTTCCTCTTCCTCCACATCCAACAACAGAAATTTTTAATTTCTTGTCTAATTGTTTTTGTTTTTTAAATGAGAATGAAGGAAGAACCAAACTTCCAGTTAATATAGATGAGTTTTTAAGAAAAGATCTTCTTTTAATATTGTCCATAATTATAAGTTTAAAATTTATCTACTTTTTTGTAAGATTCAATTAGTTTTATTTCTCCATTTTTTCCTGGAAAAGCATTTCCATGCTCCATCCCTAAGATTCCTGTAAAACCTTTTTCATGTATGAATTTAAATATATTTTTATAATTAATTTCACCAGTTGTTGGTTCCTTTCTTCCAGGATTATCACCAATTTGAAAATATGAAATTTCATCCCAACAAGAATCAATATTTGGAATTAAATTACCTTCTTGAATTTGTTGATGATATATATCAAATAAAATTTTACATGATTTAGAATTAACTGCTTTACAAATTTCATAAGCTTGTGGACTTTCTGTTAAAAAAAGACCTGGATGATCTCTAAAATTTAAAGGTTCAAGAACCATTACCAACCCATGTGGTTCCAAAATATCACATGCATATTTTAGTGAGTCAATAACATTGGTTTGTTGATATGAAATATTTAACCTTAAATCTCTATGTCCTGGAACAACTGTCATCCATTTTGCATTGATTCTTTTAGCAACCTCAACAGATTCTTCTATTTCTTTTAAAAATTGATTTCTTTTTTCTTTTTTACCACTTGCTAGATTTGCTTCTTTCCAATGAATAGTATGAGCGACAAATACACCCATTTTAATATTTCGTTTGGCCATAGTTGAAGCCATTTTTTCTTGATCAGAAATACTTCTTTTCTTTAAGTTATTATCCTCAAAAGCAGTAAATCCTTGATCAGCCATGAAGTTTAGTTGATCGATCAAATTTTTTCCTGCAGAATTTTTGAACATTCCGAAGTGAGGAGCATAATTTAAATTGAAATTATTTTTTGGATTACTTTGAAGAAATTTTTCATTTGGTAGTGCAGCTATTGAAGATCCAACGGCAATACTATTTATGAAATTACGTCTAAGCATACCTTTAATTTAGTGAATATTATTCAATCCAAAATTTTTCTTTTTCAATGTCAGAAGGTGTTACATATGGTCGTACAATTCGAAAGCCTAAAAATTGAGCATCTGTGTGCCACCATCGACTTTTTGGAATTTGAGGATCTTGTTTTTTCCAACTTTTATTTGAGGGTAATCTTGATGAACTCCTTAATCTATAATCAGGGTTCATCCAAGATCCTCCTCTTACAACTCTAGGATATAATTTGGTTGCAATATTTAGAGGATTTTTTGTTGTTTTTCCAACATAACTATAATAGGTCTTAGGACTATATTGATCAAGTGTCCATTCTGCTACATTTCCATGCATGTCATGAAGCCCCCAATCATTTGGTTTTTTTTGGCCAACCTTGTGATACTTTCCTTCACTGTTTGATTCATACCATGCATAATCAGCCAGATCTTCTGTACTATCTCCAAAATGATAAGCTGTTTTAGAACCAGCCCTACATGCATATTCCCATTCAGCTTCTGTTGGTAGTCTATAATAGTTACCTGTCATGGCTGATAGCCATTCGCAGAATTTAGATGCCGATAGTTGAGTCATAGAAATGGCAGGATATCCATCAGATCCCATACCAAAACTCATATCAACATAAGGTGTTGTTGCACCAGAAATTCCATCTACATCAATTTTAACTTCTGATCCGTCTAACACTTTTTTTGAATCCAATTCTCTTAGCATAAATAGTTCAAAAATATCCCACGTTATTTCAAACTTTCCAATCCAAAATGAATCTATTTTAACTTTATGAACTGGACCCTCATCCGCTAGTCTATTTCTTTCAAAATTTGGGCTACCCATATCAAAAGTACCTGCAGGAATAGCAACCATTTCCAATCCATAATCACTACCTGCTATTTTTTGATTGTAATTATTAAAATCTTTATTTTGACTATTAAGAGAAACTATAAATAAAAGTAAAATTACTTTTCTCATTATTAAGATAAGATGTCGTGCTTTACTTCACCAAAAACATCAGTAAGCCTAAATCTTCGTCCTTGATATTTATAAGTCATTTTTTCATGATTGATTCCAAATAAATGTAGAATTGTTGCTTGAAGGTCATGAACATGAACTGGATCTTTGACAATATTGTATCCTAAATCATCGGTTTCACCATATGAAAAACCAGGTTTAACTCCTGCACCAGCCATAAAAATTGAAAAACATCTTGGGTGGTGATCTCTTCCATATGTACCAGCATTTAATGCACCAAGACTCCCTTGACTATATGATGTTCTTCCAAATTCTCCACCCCAAATTACTAATGTATCTTCCAAAAGACCTCTTTGTTTTAAATCCATTATTAACGCAGCGGTTGGTTGATCTACATCACTAGCTTGTCCTTTTATTTGGTTTGGTAAATTTTCATGTTGGTCCCAGCCCATATGATATAATTGAACAAATCTTACATCTTTTTCGATTAACTTTCTAGCAAGAATACAATTAGCCGCGTATGTCCCCGGTTTATTTGCATTTGGTCCATAAAGTTTTAATATATCTTCTGGTTCATCAGAAATATCCATAGTTTCTGGAACTGATGTTTGCATTCTGTAAGCCATTTCATATTGAGATATTCTGTTTGAAACTTCTTGATCACCAAATTTTTTCTCTTGTTCTTCGTTCAACTCTGATAAATAATCCAACATTTTTCTTCTTTCTTGTTTTGAAAGACTTTCAGGATTTTTTAAAAACAATACAGGGTCTTTTGCTGATCTAAATTGAACACCTTGATGCAAGGAACTCAAAAAACCATTACCCCATAGTCTTGAATAAAGTGGTTGCCCTTTTGGACGACCAGTTCCCCTTGAGAGTAAAACAACAAAGTCAGGCAAGTTTTTATTTAAGCTACCTAATCCATAACTAAGCCAAGATCCCATACTTGGTCTTCCAGGCTGTTGAGATCCAGTTTGAAAAAATGTAACTGCTGGATCATGGTTGATTGCTTCAGTATGCATTGATTTTATAAAACACAATTCATCAGAAATCTTTCCTATGTACGGGAGTAAATCACTTACCCACGCCCTAGCTTCACCATATTGTTTAAATTTTGAAACACCACCGACTAAAGGAAAATTTGACTGTCCTGATGTCATCCCTGTTAGTCTTTGACCCATTCTAACAGATTCAGGTAAATCAATTCCCTTCATTTCGTTAAGTTTTGGTTTATAGTCAAATAAATCATGTTGTGAAGGTCCACCACTTTGAAATAAATAAATTATTCTCTTAGCCTTTGGGGCAAAGTGAGGTAGATTTAGATTATTAGAAATAACTGAAAATGGATCACTTTTTTGATTGTCAAATGGATCTAACATTGAGCCTAGGGCTAAACCACCAATACACAATCCAGTTTTTTTTAGAAAGTTTCTTCTATTGTTATTTATAAAATGATTATGTAATTCTTTCATCTAGCTTTTTTGACTTGTTTCATCTAAGTTATACACCAACATTGTTAATTTATTAAATGCTAAAAAATCATCACCTAAATTTTCATCATCATAATATTGAGCAAGCTTTTCAATTTCAATATCACTTGGACTTCGTCCAGTAACTGTTCTGTAAAGTAATTTAATTTTATTTTCCAAAGAAGCTTTTTCATTAAAAATTCTATCAGCTAAATAATTAGCTGCTTTTATAAATTCTGGATTATTCATCAAAGTTAGAGATTGCAGAGGCGTACTTGTGTCTTGTCTTTTAACTTCACAATTATCTCTACTTGATGCATCAAAAATCATCATTGATGGAGGAGGAACTGTTTTTTTCCAAAAAGTATAAACACTTCTTCTATACAAGTTTTCTCCAGTACTTGGGACATACCTAGCTAAACTTCCACCACCTCCGCCAATTACTTCGTCCCATAATCCTTTAGGCTGATAAGGTTTTACACTTGGTCCTCCAATCTTGTTAACTAATAAACCACTTGACGCTAAAATATTATCTCTTATCATTTCCGCAGTTAATTTTTGTCTTGGGAAATAAGATAAGAACACATTTTCCGGATCTAATTTTTTATTTGAAGTATTAACCTTACTTGTTTGCATGTAAGTTGATGAGGTGACAATTCTTTTTATAAATTTTTTAGTATCCCAATTATCATTAATAAATGTAACTGCCAACCAATCTAATAAATCAGGGTTAGTTGGTCTATTTCCTTGACTTCCAAAATCGTCAGGTGTCGCAACTATTCCAACACCAAAAAATTGTTGCCATAATCTATTTACAACAACCCTAGATGTTAGGGGATTTTCATCATCAAAAAACCAATTAGCTAGATCTAATCTATTAGAATTAGTTTTGTTAATAGGTAGCACCGCAGTGGGTGTCATAGATTTAACTTCTTTAGTTGGTGAATCATAAGATCCACGATTGAGAATGTAAGTTTTTCTTAAATTTTCAGTCTCCTTCATAACCATAAAAGTAACTTCACTTATCGAATCTGGGAGATTAATAAATCCAAGATCTTTTTCAATATCATTTCTAGTTACTGTTATGTTTGGTTTTGGAGCTTTATCACTATAGCTAATCAATCCATCTTCATCAACGTTATTAAAGTAGCTATACATTCCATAGTATTCTTCATGGGAAATATCATCATATTTGTGACTATGACATCTTGCACATTCCATAGTTAATCCCATCATAACTTTTGATGTAGTATTAGTTCTGTCAGCAACATATTCAGAACGATATTCTTCAGGAATAACACCACCTTCTTGAGTTATTTTATGATTTCTATTGAATCCAGTAGCAATAATTTGTTCTTTTGTTGCATTTGGAATAAGGTCACCAGCAATTTGCCATGTTATGAACTTATCATAAGATAAATTAGTATTGTAAGCATGGATCACCCAATCTCTCCATGGCCACATTACTCTTTCTAAATCATCTTGATAACCGTGGCTATCACCATATCTAGCAACATCCATCCAAATTGAAGCCATCCTCTCACCATAGCTTTTGGAATCCAATAATCTATCAACTAAATTCAAATAAGAATCTTCAGAATTATCATTAATAAAATCATCAACTTCTTCAACACTAGGAGGTAAACCTATTAAATCAAAATATAATCTTCTAATTAATATTTCCTTACTTTCAATATTAGAAATACTCAATTGATTATTTTCAATATTTTTTAATACAAAATTATCTATAGGGTTACTAACCCAATCTTTATTTTTAACTTCAGGAATTTTTGGAAGAGATGGCTTTATATATGCCCAATGCTTTTTCCACTCAGCTCCTTGCATTACCCATTTTTCAAGAATGCTTTTTTCATGATCAGTTAAAATTAAATTAGATTCTGGAGGGGGCATGCTGATTGACTTATTCTCATGAAATATTCTTCTTAACAATTCACTTTTTTCAGGATTTTCCTTGTTAATTACATATGAACTTAAGTCCTCGGTTAATTGATACAATCCTTCTTCCGTATCAAGTCTTAAGTTTGCCGCTCTTTCTTTTTCATCAGGACCATGACAAGCAAAGCATTTATCTGAAATAATTGGTTTTACATGAAAATTAAAATCAATATTCTCAGGAATACTACTAGTCAGTATCACATCACTTGAATTTGAGATAGTTATTTCCTCACTTTGAGTTGAGGTATTAATGAATTTGATCATTAACACACAAAAAAGAGGGATAATGAAATAAAAAATATTTTTTTTCATGTTATCCTCAATTTAAAAAAATTAACTTAATTAATCAAGAGCACTTAATATGACAGATTCCATTACACTATATCCTTGTTTATTAGGATGAACTAAATCATCTTCAGAAGTGAATTCAGGAACTTTTAATCCGCCATTGCCATCGTTCATTTTAGAGTAATAATCAACGTATTTTATATTATTTTCTTCACAATAATTTTCTAAAATTTTATTTAGCCTGACAACTTTTTCAGCAGGATTTAACCCTGGAGACCAAGGAAAATCCTTGGCAGGTAGAACTGAACAAATGTATACTTCAATATTATTTGTTTTTGCAATTTCTGTCATCGAAAAAATATTTTCAGCAATATTATCAATTTCCATAGGGCCCGTATTTCCAGCTATATCATTAATTCCCGCTAAAATTACAACAGCTTTAGGTTTTAAGTTAACTACATCAGGCTTAAATCTAATTAGCATTTGAGGTGTTGTTTGTCCGCTAATTCCCCTATTTACAAAAGGGTTATTAATAAAAAAATCAGGATTAAAATTTGACCAACCTTCTGTAATAGAATTTCCCATAAATACAACCCTATTAGCATCAGATTGTTTTTTTAATTCGCTATTTGATTCAGCGTATCTGGATAGGTTAGCCCAATCATTAAGTGTGCCACCACCTTGAATATAAACTTCACTGCTCATTTTCCCACTATTACATGATAAACTAAAAAAAATAATTGATAATAATAAAAATTTATTCATTGGTTTTGGATTTTGAATGTATCCATGATAAAAAATCTTTCTCATCAAATGCATTATTCCAGCTATCATGGTAAACATTTTCATATATGGTTACTCTAGGACTTCCGTTTTCTTCAATTATGGCCTGAGCCATAATTAGAGATCTATTTGGATGAACAACTCTGTCTAGTGCACCGTGGAATATCCAAATTGGTACTTTTTTAGCAAATGACTTTACACTATTTGGATCTCCATCACCACAAATTGGAGTTGCTGCTGCAAACATATCAGGCCTTCGACTTAATATCGAAAAGGTTCCCATTCCACCCATAGATAATCCACTTACATAAATTTTATTTTTGTTTACATCACTTCTCATGATAAATTCATCCATGAGATTAATCACTAATTTTAATGCTTTTGAATTTTTGACTTGGTAATCAAATTTATAAGGATCATAATGACCTCCCCACCAATCGTTTTTTGGAGATTGTGGAAATATTACAAAGGATGGATATTTTTTTCGATTATTTTCTTTCAAAAACAAATTAGATCCATGAATCAATTGAGATTCGTTATCATTGCCTCTCTCACCTGCGCCATGTAAAAATAGATGAACGGGATATTTTTTACTTGAATCATAATTAAGTGGTTTTAAAATTCTATAGTTGAGAGTGTCAGTCTCATAAATGAAAGATTTTTTTTCAAAATTTTCATTCTGGGAATAAATTGTAAAAATAGATAATATTAAAAATAGATATTTCATTAATCGTCAGTCTCATTTGGAAGTCTAATATTTTCAACTAAATCAATGATTTCTTTAGGAGGTTCTTTAGTTAAATTTGAAATTGTAATAGAAACTATAAAATTTACAATCATTGCTACAGTTCCAAATCCCTCAGGTGATATTCCAAACCACCAATCTGAGGAATCTCCTCCACCGAACCATCCAAATTTAAACTTTGTCATGTAAAATAGCATTAGTAATATTCCGATTATCATACCAGATATAGCACCTTCTTTATTCATTCTTTTATAAAAAATTCCTAATACAATTGCAGGAAAAAAGGATGCAGCTGCTAAACCAAAAGCAAGAGCGACAGTTGCAGCAACAAAGTCAGGTGGATTAATACCAAAATATCCAGCTAGTAGTACAGCAAAAAAAGCTGAGAGTCTTGCTGCTATAAGTTCACCTTTTTCTGAAATATCAGGTTTAACTATTCTCTTAATTAAGTCATGTGAAACTGATGATGAAATTACCAAGAGAAGCCCCGCTGCTGTCGACAATGCTGCAGCTAAAGCACCAGCAGCTAACAAAGCAATTACCCAGTTAGGTAGTTGCGCGATTTCGGGATTAGCTAAAACCATAATATCTCTATCAATTGTTAATTCATTAATAGTCTCATTACCGTTATATTGTATAATTTGATCATTGTTTTTATCGTTAAATTCTAATAATCCAGTGTCCTCCCATTTTTTAAACCAAGAAGGCATATCATTATAATTTTTTTCTGAAACAGTTTCTATTAAATTTGTTCTAGCAAAAACTGCAATAGCTGGAGCAGTAGTATATAATATTGCTATAAATAGTAAAGCCCATCCAGCTGATTTTCTGGCATCACTTACTCTTTTTACAGTAAAAAACCTTACGATTACATGTGGTAGACCTGCTGTTCCAATCATTAGAGCTGCAGTAATAAAAAATATATCAAGTTTTGATTTTGATCCAGACGTATATTGACTAAATCCTAATTCTTGATGAAGCCCATTAAGTTTGTCAAGTAAGTATACACCATCAGATCCTACAGATCCAAAGCCTAACTGAGGAATGGGATTATTAGTCATTTCTATCGAAATAAAAATAGCAGGAACCATGAAAGCAAAAATTAATACACAGTATTGAGCGACTTGCGTGTAAGTTATACCTTTCATTCCTCCTAAAATCGCATAAAATAAAACAATTCCCATTCCTATAAATACTCCCGAATTAATATCAACTTCAAGATATCTAGAAAAAACAACACCAACCCCTCTCATCTGACCAGCTATATATGTAAATGATACAATTAGGGCACAAAATACAGCAACAGTTCTTGCTGTATTAGAGTAATATCTATCGCCTATAAATGCCGGGACTGTAAACTTTCCAAATTTTCTTAAGTAAGGTGCTAGAAGTAAAGCCAGTAAAACATATCCTCCTGTCCATCCCATTAAGTAAACAGAACCATCATAACCCAGGAATGATATAATCCCTGCCATTGAAATAAAAGATGCTGCACTCATCCAGTCTGCAGCAGTTGCCATCCCATTAGCTATTGGATGAACACCTTTACCAGCTACATAAAACTCGTTTGTTGAACTTGCTCTTGACCAAATCGCAATACCTATATATAAAGCAAAAGTTAATCCTACTATTAACCAAATTGAAAATTGAAGACTCATTTGATTGATCTAAAGTTTTTATCTAATCGATTCATTAAATATATATACACAAAAATTAAAATAACAAATACATATATTGAGCCTTGCTGAGCAAACCAAAATCCTAATTTAAAACCAAAAAATTGAAATGTGTTCAATTGATCGACTAGAATTACACCAAAGCCAAAAGATACTGTAAACCATATGGATAAAAGAATAATTAAATACTTTAAATTCTTCCTCCAATAATCCTTAGATTTTTTAGATTTCATAAAAAGTTAGTTGTTGTTGATTTTTTTAAATTAATCATAATTTTATAAAAATCATAGAATGTTTAATTAATTGATTAATTTTCTAAAATGATAAATTATTTCGCTAATAAAATTATATTGAGATCAATAATTTGTATTGTATTGATTATCAATATTTCATGTAACAACTCTAATTCAAAAAAAGATAAAATAGTATCAAAAGAAGGGATGGTTTTTATTCCTGGTGGAAATTTTGAAATGGGTGGGGATAATGAGGAAGCAAGGTCTGATGAATTCCCGAAACACCAAGTTACAGTTAGTTCATTTTGGATGGATATCACTGAAGTTACAAATGCTGAATTTCAAAAATTTGTAGATGAAACTGGATACATAACAACTGCCGAAAGAAAGATTGATTGGGATGAAATAAAAAAAATGTTACCACCTGGAACACCCAAGCCTCACGATAGTTTATTAAGCCCAGCATCACTAGTATTCAAAGAAACTTCTACATCTAATTTAAATGATTATTCTAAATGGTGGTCACTTATTAGGAATGCAAATTGGAAACAACCGTTTGGACCTCAAAGCGACATAGTTGGAAAAGATAATTACCCTGTTGTTCATGTGAGTTGGGAAGATGCTAATGAATATTGTAAATGGGCTGGTAAAAGACTACCAACTGAAGCTGAGTTTGAATATGCATCACGAGCTGGCATGATTAATAATGTTTACAGTTGGGGAAATGAAAAAGTTGATGATGGGATGTTAAAAGCAAATACTTGGGAAGGAGAATTTCCAAATCAAAATAACATAACCGATAAATTTTATTATGCTGCACCTGTTAAATCTTTTAAGCCTAATAATTATGGTTTATATGACTTAGCAGGAAATGTATGGGAGTGGTGTTCTGATTGGTATCATGCTAATTATTATTCTATGTTACCCAAACAAGGATCTGTAAATCCAACAGGACCAGACTCTAGTTATGATCCTGTTGAACCATTTAGTGAAAAAAAAGTAATTCGAGGAGGTAGTTTTCTATGTAATGATTCTTATTGTAGTGGTTATAGAAATGCTGCAAGAATGAAAACAACTCCTGATAGTAGCTCTTTACACACTGGATTTAGGACAGTTGTTTCAGCTGATTAAAAGTAAAATGCCTGTATCTTTTGTGGATGATACAGGCATTTAAAACAACAACTAACCAAAAAATATTGTATACTTTCTGTATTAAATTCATTTCATTAATCGTGCCAAACTTTAAACTTTAAATATTTTTTAACATTTCTTTAAAAGAAAAAATTGTTTGGTATCCTTTGTCTTCAAAATAGTTTTTGGTATTATCATTACCAACAGCTAAAATAAAATCTCCACCCCACGCACCTAAACTTTTAATTGCACCATCGTAATCGTTAAATAAATATTCCTTAATACTTTTTTTATTTAATACTTCAGCTAATATTTTTTCATGTTGGTTTACTAGATTTTGAAAATCTAGAACGTTACTACATTTAATCATTTCTTCAGTAATTCTACTCACTTCAGAAATACATTCTGATGAAATATTAATTTTATCAAAATATTCAATTTCAGATTTTGAACTTTGTTTTTTATCTAGGTAGATGAAGTACAAATTTTTATGAAATTCAGGTAAAAAATTTACAGATTCAATTTTTGGAGTTTCAGATTTAATTAATTGATATATAATTGGTTTATCATATTTACATGATGCTAAATCATATCCACTACCATTGGTGACTTTCCAATACACACTAAATGGTTCAACATCTGCCCATTTTGATAAATTATTTATTAATGTTGATGATGAACCTAATCCCCAATTATGGTTAAAATTCATGTAAGTTTTAAATGATATCCCTTTTTTATTTGAAATTATTCCAGGATTTAGTTCATTTAAATTTTTGATAATCTCATATAATAATAGGTTGTTATTATAATTTTGTTTGTTGTAAAAATCAGAAATTTTGAATTTACAACTGAACCAGATTTTTTTATCTCTGTCGTAACTTTTCCAGTCAAAATATCCACTTGTGTTTTCATCTACATTTAGTGTTTGAGAAAAATTAACTGGTATTGATAATCCTTTAGCCCCTTTAAGAATTAAGTATTCACCGGAAATTAGAAGTTTACCAAAGCTTTCTATCCTATAACTCATTTCTTCTTAACTTTTCAAGAGCTGTTTTGACTGAACTAAAAGTGACTTTATTCGATTTGAAATATTCAATCATTTTTGTTTTTTCATTATCATTAGCACCTAGTGAATTTAAAATATTTATTAAATGCATTTTCATGTGTCCAACTTGAATCCCAGATGTAATAAGTGATTTAATAGCTGAAAAATTTTGAGCTAAACCAGCTGCACCAATTATACTCATTAGTTGTTTGCTATTTGGTTGTTGTAATAAGTTTAGACACCATTTTACCATTGGATGAAGATTGATTATTCCACCAACTGTTCCAATTGAAATAGGAATTTCAATCCAATAGATAAATTCATCATTTTCAATTTTTGCATGAGTTAAACTTTTGTATGTTCCATCTTTAGATGCATATGCATGTATAGCAGCTTCAACAGCTCTAAAATCATTTCCAGTTGCAATAACAACTGCATCAATTCCGTTCATAATACCTTTGTTGTGAGTTACGGCTCTTGAGATATCTTTTTCAGCAATTTCAACTGCTTCTACAAACTTTTTAGCAAAGTTTTCAGGATCTGAAATATCTTTACTTTTCAAATTATAAATTTTAGTTTTCAGCTCAACTTTCACTACGCATTCGGGAGTGTAATTTGATAGAATACTCATAATTATTTTGAGTTCTTCACCATCATTAAAAATAGTAGACCTATTGAATTCTGTTTCAAAGGATAATGCAATTTGTTCTAAACAGGAGTTAATGAAATTTGCTCCCATGGAATCTACAGTATCAAACTCAACGGCAATCTGAAAGTAGTTTTTAATTGACTTTGTCTTGTCTAGTAGTTTTATATTTTTAATTCCACCACCTCTTTCGTTCATGTTTTTTGTTATTTCTTTACATGAATCTTTAAGTTTGTTTTTAATTGAATTAAATAAGTCATTAATTTTTTTTGAACTTCCATTAAATTTAAAGTGAACCTGACCAGTCTTAGTTGTATTAATAATTGTTGACTTAAAGCCACCTCTTTTAGACCAAAATTTTGCTGATTTACATGCTGCAGCAACAACAGAACTTTCTTCAATTGCCATTGGAATTGTATAATTAATTTCATCGATAATAAAATTTGGTGCTACGCCTAATGGAAGGTAAAAGTTGGTTATGGTATTTTCTGCAAATTCATCATGAATGGTTTGAATTGAATTGTCATCATTCCAATATTTTTTTAAAATTTCGGAATCTTTAAGCCCTGATTTAAAAAAGGTTTTTAGTACCCAGTCTATTTTTTCTTGCTTTGATAATTTAGAGAAACCTTCTTTCATAAATCAAAAGTAAATATATATATTGTTATTAATAAAACTTTTAAGAAATGAGTAAGATCGTTAAAACTTTTTTGATAATATTACTGGGATTAACTTCAGGTTGTAACAATCAAGTAAATGATAAGCCTAATGTTATATACATATTAGCTGATGATTTAGGTTATGGGGAATTGGGGATTTATGGACAAAAAATTATTGAAACTCCCAATATAGATGCTCTAGCAAAAAAAGGTTTATTATTTACCGATCATTATACTGGTTCACCAGTTTGTGCTCCAGCAAGAAGTGTGCTTATGACAGGTCAACATTCTGGTCACACGCATATTAGAAATAATGGAGAGTGGTCGGAAAGAGGAGATGTTTGGAGTTTTGAAGCTATGTTTAATGATCCATCGTTAGAAGGTCAAAGACCACTTCCTGACTCAACTGTCACTGTAGCAAAAGTTTTCAAAGACAATGGCTATATAACCGGAATGGTTGGCAAGTGGGGGTTAGGAGCTCCACATACTAATAGTATTCCAAACTTAATGGGTTTTGATTTTTTTTATGGGTATAATTGCCAAAGACAAGCTCATACATTTTATCCTACACACTTATGGAAAAATACTGAAAAAGATATTTTAAATAATTACATAGTAACAAAACAAGAAGGTCTTGATCCTGGTGCAGATATAAATTCAGAAGAAAGCTACAATAAATATAACCAGGCAGATTATTCAGCAACATTAATGCACAACGAAGCACTTAATTTTATTGAAGAAAATAAAAATTCGAATTTTTTTCTCTATTACGCTTCACCAATACCTCACTTACCTTTACAAGCGCCCAAGGAATGGGTTGATTACTATAAAAATAAAATAGGGCCAGAAAAACCATATGTTGGCAGATCGTATTATCCTAATCAATATCCTAAAGCTACATATGCTGCAATGATTTCATATCTCGATGAACAAGTTGGAGAAATAGTTGAGAAACTTAAGGAAATTGGAAAATATGAAAATACTTTGATAATCTTTACAAGTGACAATGGACCCACTCATGTAAATCATGTAGACATAGATTATTTCAATAGTGCTGGAATTTTAAATGGTGATAGAAGTAGGGTTAAAGGCAGAGTTTATGAAGGAGGAATCAGAGTGCCTATGATTGCACATTGGCCTAATCAAATTAAAAATGAAAGAACAACTAATCATATTTCTGCATTTCAAGATTTTTATGCAACTGCTTTAGATATTTTAAATTTAGACAAGCCAGATTACATTGATGGTTTAAGTTATTTACCAGTGCTATTAAATAAAGACCAAAAAAAGCATGAGTATTTATACTGGGAATTTTCTACTCAAAGTGGACAACAAGCAGTTAGGTTTGGAAAATGGAAAGGAATTAAAACTGATCTTCAAAAGGGACCTCAGCCTCTACAATTATATAACCTTGAAGATGATATTACAGAAATAAATAATGTTTCAGATGATAATCCAATGATTGTAGAAAAAATTGAATCAATCTTGTTAAATGCCAGAACAACTCCTGCTCTTGAAAAATTTAAGATCAAGGCAATAGATTAGTAATAGAGTGGTATCTTTGCAAAAAGTTTAATTAACATGACTGAAACAATTGTTATACTGGCTGGAGGAATGTCCTCAAGAATGAAGACATCTGAAGATACTGAATTAGAGAATGAAAAAGTTGAGCAAGCAAATAAATCAAGTAAATCATTAATTACATTTGGAAATAATAAACCCTTTATATTTTATTTACTAAAAAATATTTCATTAGCAGGTTTTAAAAATGTCATTTTGCTTGTAAGTAAGGATTACGAGAGTTTTAAAAATACTATTGAAAAATTTAATCATGAATTTGATTTTAATATTCAATTTGCCATTCAAGAAATACCTAATGATAGACTTAAACCTTTAGGAACTTCTGATGCAGTCTATCAAACTATGAAACAAATACCAGAACTAAAACAATCATCTTTTTGTGTTTGTAATAGTGATAATCTATACTCAGTAAATGCTTTTAATTTAATAAAGAACAATGAATATACTAATGCTTTTTTAGCATATGATAGAGATTATTTAGAATTCCCCAAAGAAAGAGTTTCCTCATTTTCAATTGTGAAAATGGATTCGGATGATAATTTAAATTTATTTATTGAAAAGCCGACTCCCGAACAAGTTCAAGATAATCTAGACAGTTCAAATAAGATTAGAGTGAGTATGAATATTTTTAAGTTTAGTGGTGAAATATTTAAATTTTTAGAAAATTGTCCCTTAAACCCTATTCGAAAAGAAAAAGAACTTCCAACAGCAATAATGAATATGATTAATGAAAGTAGCTCATATATGAAAGGTATTGCTATTGCTGAACACGTCCCCGACCTTACTTCAAAATCAGATATTCATACAATTAATAAATTATTTGATTGAACATGGAAAATCGAAAATGATTTTCTATTTTTAATTGAATGATACAACTAACTACTTTTGATAAAATAATTATATTCTTTTTTTTCTTTCTTGTTTTAGCAATTGGTTTTGCTGTTTCAAAAAAATCATCTCAAAGTTCTAGTGAATATTTCTTGTCTGGAAGAACAATGCCTTGGTGGTTACTTGGATTATCAATGGTTGCTACAACATTTTCTACTGATACTCCAAATTTAGTTACCGATATAGTTAGACAAAATGGTGTTTCAGGAAATTGGGTCTGGTGGATTTTTCTACTTACAGGTTTATTAACTGTTTTTGTTTATGCTAAATTGTGGAGAAGATCAGGCGTAAGTACTGACATGGAATTCTATGATTTAAGATATAGTGGTGCTCCAGGAAGATTTTTAAGGGGTTTTAGATCGATCTATTTAGGAATTATATTCAATGTTTTAGCTATGGCTGGTGTAACCTTAGCTGCAATAAAAATTGGTGCAATTATGCTTGATATTTCAGCAATTGAGACTGTTTTATATGCTGGAGGAGTTACATTAATTTTTAGTGCGGTTGGTGGTTTTAGAGGAGTGGTTTATACTGATTTTATTCTCTTTTTTACTGCAATGGCTGGTGCCATAGGAGCAGCATATTATTTAATTAATTTACCTGAAGTTGGTGGTGTAACTGGGATTCTAAATAACGATTTAGTTTCATCTAAAGTCTCTATGTTCCCTGACTTATCAAATAAAGAATTACTATGGACATTATTAATCATTCCACTTGCTGTTCAATGGTGGAGTTCATGGTATCCAGGTGCTGAGCCAGGAGGAGGTGGATATATTGCTCAAAGAATGCTAGCTGCCAAAAATGAAAATCATTCATTAGGTGCAACCTTATTTTTCAATATCATGCACTACGCACTTCGACCATGGCCTTGGATATTAGTTGCTCTTGCTTCGCTAATCATATTTCCTGATTTAGATGCAATAAGAGAAACATTTCCTAATGTTGATGAGGGTAAAATAGGTCATGATTTAGCATACCCAGCTATGTTAACATTATTGCCTTCTGGACTCCTTGGATTAGTTTTAGCTTCATTGGTTTCTGCCTACATGTCAACCATTTCAACTCATTTAAATTGGGGATCTTCTTATGTCGTAAATGATTTTTATAAGGCATTAATTAAGGATGATGGTGATGAAAGAGCTTTAGTTAACGTAGGCAGGATTTCTGTTATATGTTTGATGATTGTAAGTTCTATAGTAGCTCTTTTGCTAAATAATGCTCTTCAATTATTTCAAATTATTTTAATGTTTGGAGCTGGTACTGGTTCAATTTTTATTTTGAGATGGTTCTGGTGGCGCATTAATGCGTGGAGTGAAATTGCAGCAATGATATGTTCGGGCGTAGTGTCAATTTTATTTGAATTTACACCTATTGGAAGTATGATTTTTTCTGAAGATTTTATTCAACCTTATTTTAAATTTCCAATGGTTGTATTGATCACTACTTTTGTTTGGGTTGTAGTTACATTTATGACTAAGCCTGATGATGATGAAACTTTAGTTAAATTTTACAAAAAAACAAAGCCTGGAGGTCCTGGTTGGAAAAGAATTAAAGATTTAGCTAAACTAAGCGAAAGTGAAAATAATTCTGAATGGATTGTTCCAAGAGGCATTTTATGTATGATTCTTGGATGTTTTGCAATTTATTCAGCACTATTCTCAACAGGATATTTCATTTATGGAGAAATTACAAGTGGTATTATTTTTTTAACAACAACAATTATTTTTTCTTTCATACTATTTAACATATCTAAAAAAATACTTTCAAATGAGTGAGTTATTGAAACATGTAAAACCAGGGGCTACCCAGGAAACAAGACTTGAAAAAATTCATAATGTTATTTTTGATAATTCTAAAATTGGATCAAAAGCAGTTGCTAGAGAAATTGCCGATTTGATTAAATATAAGCAGTCTAAAAAACAAAAATGTGTTTTAGGTTTAGCTACTGGTTCATCTCCAATAACAGTTTATGAAGAGCTAATTAATATTCATAAAAAAGAAAAACTAAGCTTTAAAAATGTTGTAACATTTAATCTTGATGAATATTATCCATTATCCCCAGAAAACTCTGAAAGCTATTACACTTTTATGTATGAAAATTTATTTAATCATATTGACATTGAAGATAGTAATGTAAATATTCCAAAAGGTGATTTAAAAAAGGATGAAGTTGAAAAGTATTGTAAAAATTATGAAGAGAAAATTGAAAAACTAGGAGGAATTGATTTCCAGCTTTTAGGTATTGGTAGAACAGGTCATATTGGATTTAACGAACCAGGATCTAGTCGTAATTCAAGAACTAGATTAATTAAGTTAGACTATTTAACTAGAGAAGATGCTTCTAAAGCTTTTGGAGGAATTTATAATGTTCCAAAGACAGCAATTACAATGGGTGTTTCAACTATTTTAAAAGCTAAAAGAGTTGTACTACTTGCGTGGGGTGAAAACAAGAAAGATGTAGTTTTCAAGTCAATAGAATCTGAAATAACCCAAAATATTACTGCGAGTTTTCTTCAAAAACATAAAAACACAACTTTTGTTTTGGATAAAGGAAGTTCATCTCAATTAACAAGAATAGAATCGCCTTGGTTGGTTGATGGCAATGTCAAATGGGATTTGGATAGTAAAACAAGAGCAGTTACATGGTTATGCAAGAAAACTAATAAGTCAATTCTTAGATTATCTCTTAGAGATTATATACAAAACCATCTATCAGATTTAGCTGCTAATCAATCGACTCACGATTTAAATATTGAAATTTTTAATAGGGTACAAAGAACTATAACTGGTTGGCCAGGTGGAAAACCCAATTCAGATGACACATATAGACCAGAAAGAGCCAAGCCTGATAAAAAGAAGGTAATAATTTTTAGTCCTCATCCTGATGATGATGTAATATCAATGGGTGGTACATTTCAAAGACTAGTTGATCAAGGGCATGATGTACATATTGTTTATCAAACATCTGGAAATATTGCTGTTTCAAATGATTCAGTATTAAAATTTTTAGAAGTTTACTCAGATGTCTTTAATGTTGATGATGAATTTATTGATAACACTAAAAAGAAATTATTAGATAATAATGAGATAATTGATGATAAATTTATTAGAGAAGTTGCTACAAAAATTAGAGAAAAAGAAGCATTAGCAGCTACGAGATATGTTGGATTAAATGATCAAAATGTTCATTTTTTAAGGTTACCATTTTATGAATCTGGAAAGATTGTAAAAAATAAAACTTCAAAAAATGATTTAGATATAATGAATCAAATTATTTCAAAAATAAAACCTCATCAAATTTATGCTGCTGGAGATCTTGCAGATCCTCATGGAACACACGCAGTTTGCATAAAGCTTCTTTTCCAATCTTTAAAAAAGTTAAAGAAAGAAAAATTCATGAATGATTGTTGGGTGTGGTTGTATCGAGGGGCATGGCATGAGTGGGAAATAAATGAAATAGATATGGCTGTACCATTAAGTCCTCAACAGGTTTTAAAGAAAAGAAAATCTATCTTTTATCATAAATCTCAAAATAATTCTGTTATGTTCCAGGGTGATGATAAAAGAGAATTTTGGGAAAGAGTTGAGGAAAGAAATCGAGATATAGCAAAACAATACAGAAACTTAGGTATGGCAGATTATGAAGCAATGGAGACTTTTAGAAGATATCATTTTTAATGGTTGTAAAGGAAGTCTGTGTTGATAATCTAAAGGATGCTGTCCGTGCATATGAAGCTGGTGCAAATAGAATTGAATATTGTTCTGATCTTGATCAAGATGGATTAACACCGAATCTTGATGAACTTTTAACCTTATCTAAAACCATCCCAATTCCAATTCGATGTATGTTAAGGCCACATTCAAGTTCTTTTACATACAATAAAAATGACATTTTAAAAATAAGAAAAACAATAAATTTTTGTAAAAAAAATAAAATTGATGGAGTTGTTTTTGGTTGTTTAAATGCTAAAAATGAAATAGACTTTACAACTTTAAAAGTCATATCTAATATTACTAAACCATTGAAACTAATTTTTCATAAGGCAATAGATATTACAACTGATTTTGATAAATCTTTAAGAGAACTAATTGACTCTGAAATGGTTGACGGAGTGCTCACAACTGGTGGAAAACAAAAAGCAATGGATAACTTAGAGCTATTATCAAAACTTTCTAAATTTTCTTCAAAAAACTTTGAGTTAATTGCATGTGGTAATATAACTTATGAAAACTATGATTATATTCACGACATTATTAAATCTAAATTCTATCACGGCAGAAAAATTATAAAATTTTAATTATGAATCAAACTATTAAACCTTTCGAAAAAGAACTTTTTGGACATCCAGTTGGATTGTATTATTTATTCTTTACAGAGATATGGGAAAGATTCAGCTATTATGGTATGAGAGCTATACTTGTACTTTACTTAGTAGCTCAAACTGGTGGAGATAACCCTGGTTTAGGTTGGACTAATGATAATGCAATTGCTTTGTATGGTTGGTATACAATGTTTGTGTATGTAGCTACAATACCTGGCGGATTGCTTGCTGATAGAATTCTGGGTGAGAGAAAATCAGTTATGCTTGGAGGTCTACTTTTATGTATTGGACACAGTGTTTTGGCTATTGAGCACATGACAGCATTTTACACTGGTTTAGCATTTATTGTTTTAGGTGTTGGTTGTTTGAAAGGCAACATATCTTCAATGGTTGGAGGACTCTATAAAAAGCTTTCCAATGACAAAAGAGATATGGGTTTCTATATTTTTTATATGGGAATAAATATTGGTGCAGCAACTGCAAGTATAATTGTTGGATATGTTGGAGAAGAAATTGGTTGGCATTATGGATTTGGTTTAGCAGGAATTGGAATGGCTATTGGTCAATTGTTCTATTGGAGAGGTCAAAAATATTTATCACATGTAGGTAATGTGGTAAAAGTTGAAAGTAAGTCATCAACTGACTCAAATTTGATATCTAAAATTTTTGAAAAATCTAATTCTATGATAGGATTTTTCTTAACTCTTGGTTTAGCATTAACAATATATCTTTATTGGGACTCATGGAGTTATGCACTATTAGTTGCAGGATTAGCTTTTGCTGTAGGTATTGCTATTGTTATTTATAACGATGGATCACAAATTGAAAAAGATAGAATCTTAGTTACCTATATTGCTTTTTTAATTGTAATTGTTTTTTGGGGAGCTTTTGAACAAGCTGGTGGATTAATGAATTTATATGCAAAACAAAAAACAGACTTAGTATTAACAGAAAATTTTGTTGTTCCAGCCAGTTGGTTTCAATCATTGAATGCAATTTTTATTATAATTTTTGCATCGGTTGTTGGAGCATTTTGGGTTTGGTGGAGAAATAAAGGAAAAGAATATTCAGGAATTTTTAAAATGGCTATTGGAGTAATTATTATGGGTTGGGGATTCTTTTTTATGAGTGCAGCTAGTAATGAAGTTCAGTACGATAGTGCCGGTGAAATTGTAGAAAAATCTGCAATGTATTGGCTTGTTTTAGCATATCTATTTCATACCATTGGTGAATTATGCACATCTCCAACTGCATTATCATTTATTACTAAACTTTCACCTGCAAGATGGTCAGCCTTTATGATGGGTGCTTATTTTGCCGTAACTGGTCTTGGTAATAAAGTTGCTGGTTTGATTGGTGAAAATGCATCAGAAATTGGTGAATTCTGGACCTTTACAGGAATTGCAATTTTCTGCACAGTTTTTGGTATTTTATTTTTGTTCATAATTAAACCTTTGAAAAGATTAATCCACAATGCTGAAGAGTAAAAATTTTGTAATTATTATTAGAAAATTTAAAAGTGATTTTATAACAATATATTTTAATTTGCTCTTGTGAATAAACTGTTTATTATTTTATCACTTTTCTTTTCACTTAGTCTTACATCTCAAAAGGTTAATTGGCTCAGCATTGAAAAAGCTCAAGAACTACAAAAAAAAGTCCCAAAAAATATAATAATGGATATTTACACTGATTGGTGTGGTCCATGTAAATTAATGGATAAAAATACTTTTCAAAATCCTGATGTTGCTCAATATCTAAATAATAATTTCTATGCAGTAAAATTTAATGCTGAAGGAAATAAAAAAGTAAGTTTTAAAGGAAGAG
>JAYNRW010000008.1:0-4141 GCA_038114965.1 Flavobacteriaceae bacterium
CTATAATACATATGATATATATGAAGCCGATACGAATGGAAACATAATAAAAAAGTTAACTGACAGTCCTGGATATGATGCTGAGGCTACAGTTTCGCCAAAAGGTGATAAAATTGTTTTTACAAGTGATCGATCTGGTGACTTAGAGCTTTACACAATGAATACAGATGGTAGTGATGTTAAGCAAATTACATTTGATTTAGGATATGATGGAGGTGCTTTCTTTTCACCTGATGGTTCAAAGATTATTTTTAGAGCTTCTAGGCCTATTGGTGAAGAAGAACAGAAAAAATATAAAGACTTACTTTCTAAAGGCCTAGTACAACCAACCAACATGGAATTATTTATTTGTAATTCTGACGGATCTGAACTTAAACAACTTACTTTTTTAGGCAATGCTAATTGGAGTCCATTTTTTCATCCATCTGGTAACAAGATTTTATTTTCTTCAAATTATAATTCAGAACAGGGATTTCCATTCAATATATATTCAATTGATATTGATGGTAAAAATTTGAAGCAAGTTACATTTGGTGAAATGTTTGATTCATTTCCCGTTTTTTCAAATAATGGTAAATATCTTTTGTTTTCTTCAAACAGAAATAATGGAGGGACAAGAGATACAAATATTTTTCTTGCTGAATGGCAAGATTAAAAAACACGACAATTTGACAGGTTTTTTTATATTTGCTCTGTAAAATCAAATAACATTATGTTAGTTGACTCAAAAGTTGTAAGAAAAAATAAATTTGTTAAATCGAAAAACAAATTTCATATTATCTCATATGGATGTCAGATGAATTTTGCTGATTCAGAGGTCGTTGCATCCATTTTAGAAGATATTGGATATAACCATACTGACAATATTGAAAATTCAAATCTGATTTTACTTAACACCTGCTCAATTAGGGAAAAAGCTGAACAAACAATTAGAAAAAAACTATCTAGTATCAATTTTTTAAAAAAGAAAAATAAATCTCTTAAAATTGGTGTATTAGGATGCATGGCTGAAAGATTAAAAGAAAAGTTTTTACATGAAGAAAAAATTGTTGATTTAGTTGTAGGTCCTGATGCCTACAGAGATTTACCTAATTTATTAAAGGAAGTTGAACTTGGAAATGATGCAGTTAATGTTTTGTTATCAAAAGATGAAACTTATGCTGATGTAAACCCTCAAAGATTTAATTCAAATGGCATTTCTGCTTTTGTGTCAATTACACGTGGTTGTGATAACATGTGTACATTTTGTGTTGTACCTTTTACCAGAGGAAGAGAAAGAAGTAGAGATCCAAAAAGTATTTTAGCTGAAATTAAAGAATTAGAAAAAAATGGTTACAAAGAGATAACACTTTTAGGGCAAAATGTTGACAGTTATTTATGGTATGGTGGTGGTCTTAAAAAAGATTTTAAAAAAGCATCTGATATACAGAAAAAAACATCAATTAATTTTGCAAAACTTTTAGACATTGTAGCTAAATCATTCCCAAAATTCAGAATTAGATTTACAACCTCTAATCCTCAAGATATGGATAATGAAGTATTAATTACAATGAAAGCTCACAATAATATTTGTAATCACATCCATCTTCCTGTACAATCCGGTAGTGATAAAATTTTAAAAGAAATGAATAGACAGCACACAAGAGAAGAGTATTTAAATCTTGTTACTGAAATAAAAACTATTCTCCCTAATTGTGGAATATCTCAAGATATGATTACTGGATTTCCAAATGAAACAGAAAAAGATCATTTAGATACATTAAGTCTAATGAACTTGGTAAAATATGATTTTGGTTTTATGTTTAAGTACTCTGAAAGACCAGGAACTTTAGCGTCAAGAAAATTAGATGACAACATTCCTGAAGAAATTAAACAAAGACGATTATCTGAGATTATCGATTTGCAATTTAAACATAGCTTTGAGAATTTATCAAAGTATGTTAATAAAAAAACTGTGGTATTAATAGAAAAGGAGTCAAAAAAATCAAAAGGATTTTGGGCAGGAAGAAATGAACAAAATATTATGGTAGTATTTCCCAAAGAAGATTTCAAAACTGGTGAATTTGTTGAAGTTTTAGTTAAAGAAAATACTGCAACTACTCTTAAAGGATTAGGATTAAATAGAATTATATGACTCTAGATATTCAAAATATAAAACAAAGATTTGAAATTATTGGAACAGATCCTAATTTGGATAGAGCTATTGAAAAAGCAATGAGAGTCTCGCCTACTGATATTTCAGTATTGATTACTGGAGAAAGTGGAGTTGGAAAAGAAATTTTTCCTAAAATTATACACCAATTATCTCATAGAAAACACAATAAATTTATTGCAGTTAATTGTGGTGCAATTCCTGAAGGAACCATAGATTCAGAACTTTTTGGTCATGAAAAAGGTGCATTTACTGGAGCAACATCCACTCGATCTGGTTACTTTGAAGTTGCTGATGGAGGTACTATTTTTTTAGATGAAGTTGGTGAATTACCTATGACAACTCAAGTGAGATTGCTTAGAGTTTTAGAAAATGGAGAATTTATTAAAGTTGGTTCTTCTAAAGTTCAAAAAACTAATGTTAGGATTGTTGCCGCTACAAATGTTAATATGGATAGTGCAATTCAGAAAAATAAATTTAGAGAGGATTTATATTACAGACTAAGTACCGTTGAAATAAACATTCCACCTTTAAGAAAAAGAAAAAATGATATCGTATTGCTGTTCAGAAAATTTGCATCAGATTTTGCAAAAAAATACAATATGCCAACTGTAAGATTAGATGATAATGCACAATCATTATTAAAAAACTATAGATGGAATGGAAATATTAGACAACTTAAAAATGTTACTGAACAACTTTCAGTTCTAGAACAGCAAAGAGCAATAACTACATCATTACTGTCAAATTATCTACCTAATCCAATAAGTAATTTACCAGCGCTAATAGAAAGTGATTCAAATTCAAGTGATTTTTCAAGTGAAAGAGAAATTTTATATAAGATTTTATTTGACATGAAAAAAGATCTCAATGAATTTAAAAAAGTGATTGGTAAATTAAAAAATGAAAATCCTAATTTTGACATTTCTAGGTTTGAAGATTTAGATAGTAATTCAGTTGATAAATTAATTAAACAAACTGAATTTAAAGACGATGATATACAAGTAAAAGAAGATAATTTTACTGAAATTAAGCAAGATAAATATGATTTTGCTGAAGAAATACTTGAAGAAGAAACGCTATCAATTCAAGATAAAGAATTAGAGTTGATAGTTAAATCACTTGAAAGAAATAATGGTAGAAGAAAAGCTGCTGCTAAAGAACTTGGAATCTCAGAAAGAACACTCTACAGAAAAATTAAACAATATGATATTAAGCTTTAGAAATATATTTTTTATAGTTATAATTTCAATTATTCAATCTTGTGGAAATTATTCATTTACAGGTGCTTCAATTCCAGAAGGCACAGAAACTTTTCAAGTTAATTTATTTGATAATAATTCTGGTAACAACGTAGGTTCAATTTTTGAACCAGGACTGGATAGGGACTTTACAATTGCTTTACAAAATATATTGGAAAATCAAACTAATCTTCAACTTGTACAGAGCAATGGTGATCTTCTGTATGAAGGTGAAATCACAGAATATAGAGTTAGTCCAATGACAGCCACATCAGACTTAAATGCTGCTCAAAATAGACTAAGCATAAGTGTTAATGTCTCGTATACAAATTTTATAAGAGAGGAAGATAATTTTCAGAGGAGATTTTCCTTTTTCTTTGATTTTCCTGCAGAACAACAATTAATTTCTGTGAAAAGCGAAGCACATGAAGTTATATTTGAAAGACTTACTCAAGATATTTTTAATGCATCACTAGCTAAATGGTAAAAATTGATAAAAAGTCTTTTATAAAAGGATTAAGTAATCCTAACGAAATAAATGAAAATAATTATAAATCATTTTTAAAACTATCTAAGGATTATCCATTCTTTAATTCTGTTCACTTAATCAATCTTTTTATTTCTAAGAAATTTAATTCAATTGAATATGAAAAAAATTTAAAAAACTTTTCATTAAAATTTCTTGATAGAAAATATCTATATAATACATTAAAGAATGATAGTTTTTTTACAAAGAAGCAAGTGACAG
>JAYNRW010000008.1:4151-25448 GCA_038114965.1 Flavobacteriaceae bacterium
TGACAGAAATTGTTAATGATTTAAAAACAACTGAATTAAAAAACAAAAGTTCATTTTTAGAGTGGATTTCAAAAACTAAGCCTGTTGAGAATATTCAATCTTCAAAAAAATTCGGAGTTGATAAATCATTAATTTCAAATCTTAAATACAAACCAAAAGATAAAAGTAAGAAAATCACAAAAGAAGATTTTATGACAGAAACCTTAGCAAAAGTTTATTTGAAGCAAAACAAACTAAATGACGCTCTAAAGGCTTATAAAATATTAAGTTTGAAATATCCAGAAAAAATCAGTTTATTTGCAGACCAAATAAAATTTATTAAAAATAAGTTGAAGAATGAATAGCATATTTACAATCATATTATTTTCAATCATTTTTCTATCATTTCTGCTGATTCTAGTAATTATGGTTCAGAATCCAAAAGGTGGAGGTTTATCATCTAGCTTTGGAGGTGGTGACTCCCAGCAGCTTGGTGGAGTTAAACAAACTTCAGATTTTCTTGATAAAAGCACCTGGTTTCTTGCGGGAGCTCTTCTTATTTTAATTTTGTTTTCAAACATCACATTGAATTCTGGAAATCAAGGATCTGAGTCTGAATTATTAAACAACGAAAGTGATTTTGAAATAGAAGAAATTCTTGAGAATAATGAAACTCAGTCGGATTCTGAGTAATATTTAATGCCATCATGTCACTCAATTTATATAGATTAATTACAAATTGACATAAATTTTGATTTGGCACGATTGATGACTTTTATTTAAAAAATTAATTATGAGTAAATTAAAAATTAAACCACTTGCTGATAGAGTTCTAGTTGAACCTCTTGAAGCAGAAACAAAAACAGCTTCGGGTATAATTATACCTGATACAGCTAAAGAAAAACCTCAAAAAGGTAATGTTGTTGCAGTTGGTGCAGGTACGAAAGAAAATCCCATAACACTTAAGGTTGGAGAAACTGTATTATATGGAAAATATTCAGGCACCGAATTGAAGTTAGATGGAAAAGATTATTTAATAATGAGAGAAAGTGATATTCTAGCAATAGTTTAATTAAAAAAATATACGAAATGGCAAAAAAAATACAATTTGATATAGAAGCAAGAGAAGGTTTAAAAAGAGGAGTTGATGCGTTAGCTAACGCAGTAAAAGTAACTCTAGGACCAAAAGGTAGAAACGTAATTATTGGTAAATCTTTTGGCGGACCTCAAGTTACAAAAGACGGAGTAACTGTAGCAAAAGAAATTGAATTAGAAGATGCTTTAGAAAATATGGGAGCTCAAATGGTTAAAGAGGTAGCGTCTAAAACCAATGACTTAGCAGGTGATGGTACAACTACTGCTACTATTCTAGCTCAGTCAATAGTAACTGAAGGATTAAAAAATGTTACTGCTGGTGCTAACCCGATGGATCTTAAAAGAGGATTAGACAAGGCTGTTAGCACAATTGTTGAAAATTTAAATAAATCAGCAAAAACTGTTGGTAATTCTTCTGAAAAAATTCAACAAATTGCATCTATTTCAGCAAATAATGATGATGCTATCGGAAACCTTATTACTGAAGCATTTGAAAAAGTTGGTAAAGAAGGTGTAATAACAGTTGAAGAAGCCAAAGGGACAGATACTTACGTTGATGTTGTTGAAGGAATGCAATTTGATAGAGGATATTTATCGCCATATTTTGTAACAAATAGTGAAAAAATGGAATCTGATCTTGAAAATCCTTACATTCTTCTTTACGATAAAAAGATTTCTGCTATGAAAGATCTACTCCCTATTCTAGAACCAGTAGCTCAAAGTGGTAAGCCTTTATTAGTAATTGCTGAAGATGTAGATGGTGAAGCGTTAGCTACACTTGTAGTTAATAAGTTGAGAGGTGCCCTTAAAATAGCTGCTGTTAAAGCTCCAGGTTTTGGTGATAGAAGAAAAGCTATGCTTGAAGATATCGCAATTTTAACTGGAGGAACTGTTATTTCCGAGGAGAGAGGTTTTAATATTGAGAATACTACAATAGATATGCTTGGCACAGCTGAAAGAGTAACAATTGATAAGGATAACACTACTATAGTAAACGGTGCTGGTGAAAAGAAATCTATAAATGAAAGAGTTAACCAAATCAAATCTCAAATTGAAACAACGACATCTGATTACGATAAAGAAAAACTTCAAGAAAGACTTGCCAAACTAGCTGGTGGAGTTGCAGTATTATATGTTGGTGCAGCTTCTGAGGTTGAAATGAAGGAAAAGAAAGATAGAGTTGATGATGCTTTACATGCCACTCGTGCTGCTGTTGAAGAAGGAATTGTTGCTGGAGGTGGAGTTGCTCTAATTCGTGCAAGAAAAGAATTAGATAAAATTAAGGCATCAAATGATGACGAGTTAACTGGTATTCAGATTATTTCTAGAGCTCTAGAAGCTCCTGTAAGAACAATTGTTGAAAACGCAGGTGGTGAAGGTTCTGTTGTGGTTGCTAAGATCATAGAGGGCAAAGGTGGATTTGGTTATGATGCTAAATCTGAACAATATGTTGACCTTTTTGAAGCAGGTATTATTGATCCTAAAAAGGTAACAAGAGTTGCTCTTGAAAATGCAGCATCTGTTGCAGGAATGATTTTAACTACTGAATGTGCTTTAGTTGACATCAAAGAAGACACTCCAGCTGCACCACCAATGGGTGGAGGTGGAATGCCAGGAATGATGTAATAAGTTTAAAAATTAATTCTTAAAAAAGCTGCTCTTATGCAGCTTTTTTTTTTTAAATATTTTACATTTACCGTTTATATATTTATGAATAGTAAATCTCAAAAATCGGCACTAATTTCAGTGTATGATAAACATGGAATTGAAAAAATTGCTAAAAAACTTAGTGATTTAAATATTAGAATTATTTCAACTGGTGGAACAGAAAAATATCTCACTGAACTAGGTTATGAAATAGAAAAAGTTGAAAATTTGACTGATTACCCTTCAATTTTTGGAGGAAGAGTAAAAACCCTTCACCCAAAAATTTTTGGAGGAATATTATTCAGAAGAGAAAATACAAATGACTCAAATGAAAAAATAGAATACGATATTCCAAACATTGATTATGTAATTGTTGATTTATATCCTTTTGAAAATACAGTAAATGATGCTAAATCACATGAGGAAATAATTGAAAAAATTGATATTGGTGGGATTTCATTAATACGTGCTGCAGCAAAAAACTTCAATAATGTTGTCTGCATATCCTCAATTAATCAGTATGGCGATTTTATTAATGATTTAGACAATAATAAAGGTGCATTTTCAATTGAACAGAAAAAAAACTACGCAGCTAAAGCATTTAAAATATCTTCTAACTATGATAATTTTATCAATCAATACTTTGAGAAAGGTTCTATTGAAAAAAGTAATGAATTGAGATATGGTGAAAACCCTCACCAAAAAGGATCATTTATTGGTGATTTTGATTCAATATTTGAAAAATTAAATGGAAAAGAATTATCATATAATAATTTACTTGATATTGATTCAGCATATAATTTAATAAAGGAGTTTTGGAATAATGATTCAACCTTTGCAATACTTAAACATAATAATGCATGTGGTTTAGCAACAAGAAATTCAATTTTAGAAGCTTATAAACATGCTCTCGAAGGTGATCCGGTTTCAGCTTTTGGTGGAGTACTAATTTCCAACAAAGAAATTGATGAACAATCAGCAAATGAAATGAATAACTTGTTTTTTGAAGTTGTTATGGCTCCGTCATATTCAGCTGATGCATTAGAAATTTTAAAAGGCAAGAAAAATAGAATTATTCTAAAAATTAAAAACATTGAATTAGATAATAAAACTGTAAGAACATGTTTGAATGGTATTTTAATTCAAGACAGAGATAACATTACTGATAGAATAGATGACTTAGAATATGTTACAAATAAACGACCTAGTGATAAAGAAATTGAAGATTTATTATTTGCGTCCAAAGTTTCAAAACATACAAAATCAAACACTATAGTACTTGCAAAAAATAATCAATTAATTTCGTCAGGAACAGGTCAAACCTCCAGGGTTGATGCGCTTAATCAAGCAATTGATAAAGCAAAAAAATTTAATTTTAATCTCAAAAATTCTGTTATGGCAAGTGATGCATTTTTTCCATTTCCTGACTGTGTTGAAATTGCTTCAAGTAATGGAATTTGTTCAGTAATTCAGCCCGGAGGGTCAATTAAAGATAATTTATCTATTGATTATTGTAATAAAAATAATTTATCCATGGTTTTTACTGGAAATAGACACTTTAAACATTAATTTACTAACTTTACTTATAACCAATATTTTATGAGTTTTTTTGACTTTTGGACTGAATCAATTGCTATTGACTTAGGAACTGCAAACACTTTAATTATACACAATGATAAAGTTGTTGTTGACAGTCCATCTATAGTTGCTATTGACCAAAAGTCAGGGAAGATTATTGCAGTTGGAAAAGAAGCAAATTTAATGCACGGAAAAACTCATGAAAACATAAAAACAATTCGTCCTTTAAAAGATGGGGTCATAGCCGATTTTAATGCTTCTGAACAAATGATTGGTCAATTAATAAGAAGTATTCCGAATCTAAATAAAAAATTCTATTCACCTTCTTTAAAAATGGTTATTTGTATTCCCTCAGGAATAACAGAAGTAGAAATGAGAGCCGTGAAAGAATCTGCTGAAAGAGTAAATGGAAAAGAAGTTTATTTAATTCATGAACCAATGGCTGCTGCTATTGGAATAGGTGTTGATATAATGCAACCAAAGGGAAATATGATAATTGATATTGGTGGTGGAACAACAGAAATTGCAGTAATTGCATTAGCTGGAATTGTTTGTGATAAAAGTGTAAAAATTGCGGGCGATGTTTTCACTGAGGATATTGTATATTACATGAGAACACAACATAACCTGTCAATTGGCGATCGAACAGCAGAAAAAATAAAGATTAATATTGGATCAGCATTAGATGAATTAGATAATCCACCTGATGATATGTTAGTCCAGGGAAGAGACTTGCTTTCTGGAAAACCAAAAGAAATTTCTATTGGTTATAGAGAAATAGCAAAAGCTTTAGATAAATCTATAATAAGAATTGAAGAATCTGTAATGGAAACTCTATCTCAAACACCTCCAGAACTTGCTGCAGATATTTATAATACTGGTATTTACTTAGCCGGTGGTGGTTCTATGTTACGTGGGCTAGATAAAAGAATTTCAAAAAAAACAGATCTCCCTGTTTTTATCGCTGAAGACCCTTTAAGAGCCGTAGTTAGAGGAACAGGTATTACTTTAAAAAATATTGAACGCTACAAAAGTGTTTTAGTAAAATAATTTAATGCGAAACTTTGTTGATTTTATAATTAAAAATATAAACTCTATAATTTTTTTAATTTTAATTTCTATATCTACCACACAAATTTTTAGCAGAAACTATTATCAGGCCTCTAAATTTAATTTATTCTCAAGCTCTGTAGTCAATTCGATTAAAGAAATTAAAACAGAAATATTTGAATATTTTGATTTAGTTGAAACAAATCAAAAATTAGTGATTGAAAATTCATACCTAAAAAATAACTATGACTATAATTATGAAAATGACTCAATTATTTTTAATAAAAATTATAGTTATACTCCATCAAAAGTTATTTCTAACAGCATAAAATTTTCGAAGAATTTTATAACAATTGATAAAGGAAACTTTCACAATGTTGAAATTGAAGATGGAATAATAACCAGTCAAGGAGTTATTGGAGTTATAAATAATGTTTCTAACAGATTTGCTACTGGAATTTCAATTTTAAATTCACAACTTAAAATTAATGCAGTTCTGAAAAAAAGTGAACATTTTGGATCATTATATTGGAATGGTAAAAATCACCAAATAATGGAGTTAGAGGATATTCCAAAAAGTGCTAATATTTCTGTTGGGGATACTATAATTTCAGGCGGAATGTCTTCAATTTTTCCTAGAAACATTCCAATTGGAGTTATACATAAATTTGAGTTGCCAGAATCAACAAACTATTATGAAATTTCGATTAAATTATTCGAAGATTTTGGTTCCTTAAGAAATGTATATGTGGTGAAGAATGATTTTAAACAGGAGTTTAACGATTTAAAAAACTTAAATGAATAATATAAATCAACTTCTGTTTTTTAGATTTATCATTTTATCATTATCTCAAGTCATGATATTTAACAATTTTTTAATTTTTGGAAATACAATAAATATTTATCTAATTTTTGTTTTAGTTTTTCCTTTAAATTTCAATAAAAGTTTTGCTTATATAATTACATTTATTTTTGGTTTTGTTATAGACTTTTTTTCTAACTCATTTGGAATAATCACATTTTCTTTATTAATATCAATATTGATTAAACCCTACATTCTTAAATTTGCTTTTGGAAACTTTGATGTAAATAAGGTTAGAAAAACGTATGAATATATTAGTGGAACAACTTTATATCAACAAGTCAGCTACCTGTTTTTAATGTTTTTTACTCACCAATTAATTTTAAGCTCAGTAGAAATTTTTTCATTTCAAAAATTTGATATGATTTTAAACAAAACTTTAATTAGCTCGCTAATTTCAATAATCTTTTCATACTTAATATTATTAATTTTTTTTAGAAAAAATGCGTGATAAACTTTTTCAAATATTAGTTGTTGTTATATCAGGTTTGTTAATAATTAAACTTTTTGATCTTCAAATTATTAATAATAACTCTTCTCAAATTTTAGAAAGAGCCTCAATTCAAAAAGTATATGATTTTCCAGAAAGAGGCTATATATATGACAGAAATAAAAAACTGATTGTATATAATGAACCATATTATGATCTGATGATTATTCCAAAAGATATTGAAATATCAGACAGCTTGTCAATTTCCAAAGAACTTAATATAACAAGTAGAGATTTTTTAACCAGACTTAATAAGGCAAAAAAATATTCCCCTGTAAAACCTTCAATATTAATTTCTGGAATAACAAAAAATGAGTATGCTAATATTCAAGAGAAACTTTGGAAATTTAGTGGTCTTTTTATTCAAAAAAAATCTAAAAGAAAATATAACTTTCAAACTGCATCAAATCTTTTTGGATATACAAGTGAAGTAAACACATATGAAATTGATAATAACCCATACTATAAAGCGGGTGAAATGATTGGAAGACAAGGTTTAGAAAAATCTTATGAAAAGATTTTGAGAGGTAAAAAAGGTGTAAAATATTTTCAAAAGGACAAGTTCAATAGAATTATTGGCAAGTATAATAATGGTAGTTATGATAGTCTACTGGTTCCAGCAAAAAATATAGAGATTACTTTAGATATCGATCTTCAAGTTTATGGTGATTCATTGATGAAAAATAAATTTGGAAGTATTATTGCTATTGAACCAAAATCTGGAGAAATCCTGGCTTTAGTTAATTCACCCGGATATGATCCAAATTTATTGGTTGGGAGAGATCGATCCGTAAATTATAATAATTTAAATTTAGATAGTATTGGTAAACCTTTGTTTGAGAGAGGACTTCAAGGTCAATATCCACCTGGTTCAACTTTTAAAATAATTAATGCATTAATTGGATTACAAGAAAATGTAATTCAAGAAGAGACTTTATTTAGATGTAATGGTGGCCATTTTTATGCTAAAAATGCTTTCATGAAATGTCATACTAATCAAGAAACATATACTGATTTAAATAATGCAATATATACCTCATGTAATACATATTTTGCTAAAACTTATAAAGAAATTATTGAAAACTATGAAACTTCAGCAATTGGCTTAGACAAATGGAAAGATTATGTTACTTCATTTGGATTTGGAAACTTTTTGGGTTATGATCATCCGACAGGAAAAAGAGGATTTATTCCTAGCTCAGATTATTATAATAGATGGTATAATAACTCATGGAGAGCATCTACTACAATCTCAAATTCTATTGGACAGGGTGAAGTTCTAACAACACCAATTCAATTAGCAAACTTTGCAGCCATAATCGCAAATAAAGGTTGGTATATACCACCTCATTTTGTTAAAAATATTGAAAATGATTCAATTGATAAAAATTATAAAAACATTAAAGAAACATTAATTTCTGAAAAACACTTTGATCCAATTATTAAAGGTATGATTGATGTAGTAGAGAAAGGGACAGCTCAAAACTCTAAAATTAAAGGAATAAAATTCGCTGGTAAAACAGGAACTGCTGAAAATTTTATAAAAATTAATGGTCAAAGAAAACAGCTAACAGATCATTCAATTTTTATTGGATTTGCTCCAGCTGATGATCCTAAGATTGCAATATGTGTTTTTATAGAGAATGGGTATTGGGGAACAAGATGGGCAGCTCCAATATCTAGCCTTATAGCTGAAAAATATCTGAATAGAAATATTGAAAGAAAGTGGCTTGAGAAGTATATATTAAATGGAAATTTAAAAGAAGAATATATGAAGCCATACCTATATGAAAATTTTACTATAAATGAATAGTATAAGTATTAAAAAATTTGATGTTGTATCAATTTTAATTGTAAGCTTATTAATTATAATTGGATTGGTTAATATTTACTCATCAACATATTTTGATACTATGAGTTTTTTCTCATTCGAAAATCCTTTTGGAAAACAATTAATTTTTACTTTAATTTCATTAATAATTTTCTTATTTATTCTTGTTTCTGATGATAGATTTTTTTTCAGATACTCAAGTATAATTTATCTACTTGGTATTATTTTATTAATTGCAGTGCTAATTTTTGGAAATGAAGTTAAAGGAGCAAAATCTTGGTTTTCTTTAATGGGTTTTAGTCTCCAACCTTCCGAATTTATGAAACCAATAACCGCTTTAGCTTTGGCAAAATATCTGAGTAATATACACTCTGATCTAAAAAGAAAGAGTATTCAATTATATAGTTTTTTAATCGTTTTAATACCAATTTTTCTTGTAATAATTCAGCCTGATCCTGGAACTGCATTAATATATTTTAGCTTCTTTTTTGTTTTGTATGTTATTGGTTTACCAAGTATATATATGAATATTTTTATATGGCTTACTATTTTATTTATTACAACTATAGTATTTGGAAAAGAAAATATTTTATTTATACTGTCAACATTAATTATTTCAATCTTACTCATATATATTTATAGAAAATTATCTTTTAGAAAAATTTTATTCTACGGAATACCATCATTAGTATTTATTTTATGTGTTGATTTTATTTTTAATGAAGTTTTTGAACAAAGGCACCGTGACAGGTTTGATATAGTATTAGGTATTAAAGAAGATAACAGAGGAATTGGCTATAACACAAATCAGTCACAACTTGCATTCAAATCAGGAGGGTTTTTTGGTGAAGGTTTTTTAAAAGGAACTCAAACAAAAGGAGATTTTGTTCCTGAACAACACAGTGATTATATTTTTGCAACTGTTGGAGAAGAATGGGGGTTTTTTGGTTCAATTTTGACAATAATTCTATTTACAATTCTAATATTAAGGATGATTAATAGGGCCAATACCAATAGAAATATATTTAATAAAATAGTTATCTACAGCGTCGCATCTATCTTTTTTTTCCAATTTGCTATTAATATAAGTATGGTGATTGGAATTTTTCCAACTGTAGGTATTCCTTTACCATTTATAAGTTATGGAGGTTCAAGCTTATTAGCTTCAATAATCCTATTTGGAGGATATATAAAGCTCGATTCTGTAAAAAAAGAAAAATGGTAATTCTACTTAATTATTTCTGAATAATAATTTGAGATATAAATAAAACTTGTAACTAAAATCATAAGAAAAAAACCTGGAATTAATGCTAAATAAGCATTACCCAAAAGAATATACTGATAATTTTCTTTAATCATATATCCCCAACTAGGCATAGGAGGTTGAGTACCAATTCCTAAAAAGCTTAGACCGCTTTCTAACAGGATACTTGATGCGAAGTTAGTCGCAGAAATTATTAAAATTGGGCCAATGATGTTAGGAAGAATATGTTTTAAAACAATTCTGAAATCACTAATTCCTAAAACTTTTACAGCTGTTATATAGTCTTTTTCTTTTTCTGATTTGATCTTACCACGCACTAATCTAGCAACTTCAACCCATATCGAACATCCAATTGCTATATAAATTTGCCAAAATCCTTTTCCAATAGCTAAGGAGATTGCAATAACTAATAATAAGGTTGGTATTGACCAAAAAACATTAATTAACCAAACAACAAATGAATCAATCTTACCTCCATAATAGCCACCCAAAACTCCAAAAAATAATCCAATAATTGTTGAAATTATTACAGCCATTAATCCAATAGATAATGAAACTCTAGTGCCCAATAAAACTCTACTAAAAACATCTCTTCCATATATATCCGTACCAAAAAGAAATTTTTTGGAAGAAACATACTTTGACTTAATTATTTCAAAGTTATTTTCATCAAATCGATCAAAGTCAAAGTTTCTTATAATTTGATTATTATCATCTGAATATATATCAACAACTAATTGATTACCCACATTTGACACTGAATCAATAGCATATTCATCATATTTCTTTTCAGAACCAAAAAATAAATCTGAAAATTTATCTTGATTCAAATTTGTAGGAACTTTCAAGATTTTAACTTCAAATCCTGGTTTTTTGGACTGAATGTTCAAGTTCATTGAGTTTGCGTTCTTAGTTTTATCTGGAATAATAAAAAAAACAAAAATTGAAACTATAAAGCAGAGAAAAATATAGAGGTAAGATAATTTTAAAGGAATATTATTTACCAAAGCTTCAAAATTTATTATTCTTTAATTGCTAAAATCATTTCAGAGCTTGATTTATTAGAAAAAATTTGTTCTAAAACATTAACACCTTCACTGATAAAAATATCTTTCTTCAAGTTTTTATGCCAACGGTTTCTATTACTAAGTAATTCTTTATTTGACAAAATAAACTCTTTTTCAGATTTAAGTAATTTAAAATTAAGGTCATTAGAGTACTCCGAAAGACTTTCAAAAAGCTTATTTCTTTCCTTATTATTTTCAATATAATTTTTATAAGAAGAAAAATTTAAGGGAATTAATTTATTGTCTCTTTGTTCTTTAATCCAATCAGCTCTTTTACTGATTAATTGTAAATAATTGTTTGAGTTAACTCTGTTTTGAGCATTATTAGTAATCAAACTAAAATTTTTAAAACCATTCCATGCAGTATAATAAGCTGGATCTATTTTATCCCATTTTAATGGATTTTTTTCATCTCTTTCTCCATTAAAAATATGCATGTAACTGTCTGGAATAACAATATCACTTTTAACACCTTCTAATTGAACTGATTCCCCGTTAATTCTGTAAAATTTATCAGTAGTAATTTTTATAGCTCCCATATCAAAATTTGAATTTGAAATAAACTTATTTAGGTCTATAATATTTTGTACTGTACCCTTTCCAAAAGATTTTTCGCTACCTATTATTACAGCTCTTTTATAATCTTGAAGAGCAGCAGCTAGAATTTCAGATGCAGAAGCTGACATTTCATTAATTAGTACCACAAGAGGTCCATCCCAAACTATTTCAGGGTTTCTGTCATATAAAACTTGTTTTCTATTTCCAATAGATTTAACCTGTACAACCGGTCCTTTTTCAATAAATAAGCCGGTCATATCTACTACAGTTTGCAAAGATCCACCTCCGTTATTCCTTAAATCAAGAATTAGACCTTGCATACCATTATTTTTTAGCTTAATGATATGATTTTTAACATCCTCAGCAGAATTTCTGTTTTTATAATCTGAAAAGTCCACATAAAATTTAGGTAAACTTATATAACCATAATTGATATTCTCTTTATTAATCAAAGTAGATTTAGCATAAACTTCTTCAAGTTCTACCACATCTCTCATTATTTTAACGTCTTTAATAGAACCGTCCATCTTTTTAACAGTTAGGGTTACATAAGATTTAGCAGGTCCTTTAATAAGCTTAATTGCATCATCTAATTTTACACCAACCACATCAACGGGTTCTTCGCCCTCTTGTGAAACTTTTAAAATTACATCTCCAATATCAAGAAGTTTATCTTTCCATATTGGACCACCAATTATAATTTCTACAATCTTAATAGTACCTTCTGTTTTAGTTAATCTTGCACCAATTCCATTAAATTTTCCGGAAATATTTACATCAAATCTCTCTTTATCATCAGGCTGAAAATAAAATGTATGCGGATCAAGTTGATTTAAAAAAGAATTTATATATGATGAAAACCAATCATCTCTATCCATATCGTTATAAAACTCGAAGAAATCTTCTGTATTTTTCTTTACGATAGCAAGTGATTCATTGTATACACGATCATTTATAAAATCAAGTGAATCACCTAACTTAAGTAATGCTATATCAAGCATAGAAAATTTAAGTTGTTTTCTCCACCTTTGTTTTACTTCATTTTTATTTTTTGAATAATCCTTGTTTTCAAAATCAAGGTTTAAGTTTTCTTTAGACTTAAAGTCAAATGGTTTGTTTATAATTTCATTATAATATTCTTGAACTTCATCAAATCTGATTTTTATTGTCTCAAACACGAGATTAAAGAAAGATAAATCATAATCTTTAATTTGATCATCAAGTTTGTATTTATACTTTTCAAATATTTTAATATCTGATTTTAAAAAAAATCTTTTCTGAGAATCAAGCTGATCAATAAAGGATTGATATAATTTTTCAGAAAGATTATCATTTATCTCAATATTATTATAATGACCTTTTTCAACTACATATTTAACAATCTCAATCAATAATTTATCCTTATTGGGGTCCGAAAATTTTTTATTGGAAAAGGTAAAACCAATAATTAGTAATGGAATTATTAAGAATAAATATTCAAATTTCTTGTTCATAGTGATTTATAAAAGTAAATAATTATAATTATAATTATAGAATCAAATCTATTTTAATATTATGTATTTTGATTTAATTACTTTTGTTCAAAAATTAGACCATATATGTCAAAAAAACCTTTAATACTAGTGACTAATGATGATGGTATTTCAGCTCCAGGTATAAGAACTCTTATTTCTGTAATGAATGAAATTGGAAATGTCGTGGTAATTGCCCCAGATAGTCCTCAATCAGCTATGGGTCATGCAATTACTATAAATTCTACTCTTCATTGCCACAAGATTAAAATTGATGATGGACCACAAATAGAATATTCATGCTCTGGGACTCCTGCCGACTGTGTTAAGCTTGGAATAAATGAGATTCTTGATTCTAAACCAGACATATGTGTTTCAGGTGTAAATCATGGCTCTAATTCTTCAATAAATGTAATATATTCCGGGACTATGAGTGCAGCGATTGAAGCAACAATTGAAGGTGTACCTGCTATTGGATTTTCATTACTTGATTATAGATGGAAAGCAAATTTTAAACATATAAAAAAACATATTAAAGAAATTACACTAAAAGCATTAGAAAAAGGAATACCCAAAGGAATTGCTTTAAATGTAAACTTTCCAAATCTTATTGAAAGTGAAATAAAAGGAATTAAAATTTGTAGACAAGCCAAAGCATACTGGATTGAAAAGTTTGATAAAAGAACAAACCCACAGGGTAAAGAATATTATTGGTTGACTGGTGAATTTGTTAATGAAGATAAAAATAAAGATACCGATGAACATGCTTTAAAATCAGGTTATATATCAATTGTTCCTGTGAAGCACGACTTAACAGACCATGATTCAATAAAGAGAATAAACGACTGGGACTTATAGAATGAAATATTACATAATTGCTGGTGAGCCATCTGGTGATCTTCATGGATCAAAATTAATAAAGGAAATTTTAAGTTTAGACGATGAAGCTAAAATTAGATTTTGGGGTGGTGATCTAATGAAAAATGCAGGAGGTGATATGGTTATGCATTATAAAGACTTGGCCTTCATGGGTTTTAGTGAAGTTATACTGAACATTTTAAAAATTCTTAAAAATTTTAGAATTTGTAAAGAGGATATATTAGATTTTAATCCTGATAAAATCATATTAATAGATTATCCTGGATTCAATTTAAGGATAAGTAAGTGGGCTAAAAAAAAAGGCTTTAAAAATTATTTTTATATAAGTCCACAAATTTGGGCTTGGAAAGAAAAAAGAGCTAAGATAATTAGAAAGTATGTAGATGAATTATATGCAGTTCTTCCATTTGAAAAAGATTATTTTTTAAATAAACACAACATCAATGCAAACTTTTTTGGACATCCACTTATGGATGATTTTAAAAAATATAAACCAAAAAAAATTGAATCAAAACAACCAATAATATCAATTTTACCTGGAAGTAGAAAACAAGAAATTTCAAAAATTCTTGCTAAAGTCTTAAAAGTTTGTAAATATTTTCCAAATTACAGGTTCGTTATAGCTGGAGTAAACCACATTCATAAGAAAACTTATCAAAAAATTTTATCAGAAAACAATTCAAAAATTGAAGTAGTTTATAATAGAACGTATGAAATAATAAGTTCATCTAAATTATCAATTGTTACTAGCGGAACTGCAACATTAGAAACAGCATTATTAAATACTCCTCAAATTGTTTGCTATGTAACAAGTCACTTAAATATATTACTTGCTAAACTTTTTGTAAAAATTAAATTCATTTCACTTGTAAATCTTATTTGTAATAAAGAAGTAATAAAAGAATTTATTCAAAATGAGGTAAATGAAAATAATTTAAAAAAAGAAATAAATAATATCTTAAATGGAAAAGATATTGAAATAAAAAAAAATTATAAGTTACTTAGAAACCTAATTGGGTCGGATGGAGTTAGTAATAGAGTTGCAAAACATATAGTCAACAACTAACACACTACATTTATAATTTTATTAGGAACAAAAATTATTTTTTTTATGCCTCTTCCATCAAGGTTCTTTATAGTTAAATCATGATTCGAAACAATTTCTTCTACTTCTTTTTTAGATAAATCATTAGAAAGTAAAATCTGAAATTTTAGCTTGCCATTAAAAGAAACAGGATATTTTTTTTCTTTTTCTATCAATAAGTTGGGATCATGCTCAGGGAAAACTTCATCAGTGATAGAGTTTTCATTTCCTAAAGCAAACCATAATTCTTCAGCTAAATGTGGAGCAAAAGGTGATAATAAAATTGATAATGGTTTTAATACTTTAGATGAAGAACACTTTTTTTCAGTTAATTTATTTACAAGAATCATTAATGAACTTACACAAGTATTAAATGAAAAATTTTCAATATCGTGGTTTATCTTTTTGATCGTTTGATTTAAAATTTTTAAAGACTCACTATCAGGCTCGGAATCAACAACAATTAAATTGTTTTCATCATAAAAGAGTTTCCAAACTTTATTTAAAAAATTAAATACACCCGAAATTCCATTTGTATTCCATGGTTTTGCTTGCTCGATAGGACCTAAAAACATCTCGTACAATCTTAATGTATCAGCTCCATAGCTATCACAAATATCATCAGGATTAACTACATTATATTTTGATTTTGACATTTTCTGAACCTCTCTTTCAACTTTAAAAACATCATTTTTCATTTTAAATTTTGCTTCTGAATATTCAGGTTGCCAATCCATAAATTGTTTTAAATCAAGTTCATTATTTTGATTGATAAAATTTATATCTACATTAATTTTTTGAATCTTTTCATCATCAAGTGAGTCGGATGAAATAAAAATACCAGAGTCTATATCTCTGTATATTAAAGCAGAATTACCCAATATCATACCCTGATTTACAAGCTTTTTAGCATAAACTTCAGTATTAACTAATTTCATATCATACAAAAACATTTGCCAAAATCTAGAATACAATAAATGACCTGTTGCATGCTCACTTCCACCAAGATATAAATCAACTTCTTTCCAATATTTAAGAGCATCTTTAGAAGCAAAACTTTGATCATTATTGGGATCCATATACCTATTAAAATACCAAGAACTACCTGCCCAACCAGGCATAGTATTTAATTCAATACGAAAAACTTTTTTTTCATCAATTTTTGATTTTGAAACAACACTGTTTTTTTCAGTATCCCAGCCCCAGTTTTGAGCATTTCCTAATGGAGGATCTCCATTTTCAGTAGGAAGATAATTTTTAACATCAGGTAATTCTAATGGTAAATGTTTTAAGTTAATTGGATGTGGAATATCATTTTTGAAATAAATAGGTATTGGTTCTCCCCAATATCTTTGTCTACTAAATACAGCATCTCTAAGCTTATAATTTATAGTTTTATTTCCTGAGGAAATCTCATTCAATTTTGAACAAGCCAAATCAAAAGCAGAATGATAATCTAAATCATTTAAAAAGTCAGAGTTAGTGATTTGGACTTTTTCTTTTGATTCAAAAGCCTCATCATCTATATTAACATCTTTAAAAATATTTACTATTTCAATATTAAAATGTTTTGCAAATGCATAGTCCCTTGCATCTCCGCATGGAACAGCCATAACTGCACCTGTTCCATATGAAGATATTACATAATCAGAAATCCATATTGGTAATAATTTTTTTGTAAAAGGATGAATTACATATGAACCAGTAAATACACCTGAAATCGATTTAACATCTGATATTCTATCTCTTTCACTTTTTTTACTTGATGAGTTAATATAATCTTCAACTTCTTTTTTATTTTCTTTAGTTGTTAATTCTCTTACCAATTCATTTTCTGGCGCTAAGGTTAAAAATGTTGCACCAAAAATTGTATCCGGTCTTGTTGAAAAAACTGAAATAGATTTAGAACTTGAATTAATCTTGAATTTAATCATTGCCCCTTTGGATTTTCCAATCCAGTTCCTCTGCATGTCTTTTAAAGGCTCAGGCCAATCAATTTTATCTAGTCCTTGCAAAAGCCTTTCAGAGTAGGAAGAAATTCTAATACTCCATTGCTTCATTTTTTTTCTGACAACTTCATATCCCCCTCTTTGTGATAATCCATCAATAACTTCATCGTTAGCTAAAACTGTTCCTAATTTTGGACACCAGTTAACAAATGCTTCAGATAAATAAGCTATTCTAAATTCTTGAAGAATTTCTTCTTTTTGATGACTATCAAATTTTAACCACTCTTCCGATGAAAAGTTAATAGATGTATTAATTATTTCTGCTGTTCCTTTATTTTCAAAATGATTAATAAGTTCTTTAATTGGTCTTGCCTTTTGTAAATTAGAATCGTACCAACTATCAAACAATAATAAAAACATCCACTGAGTCCATTTATAATAGGTTTTATCAGATGTTCTTATCTCTCTAGACCAATCAAAAGAGAACCCCATTCTATCGAGTTGTTCTCTATACCTTCTAATATTCTCATCGGTTGTTTTTTGTGGGTGTTGTCCTGTCTGTATCGCATATTGTTCTGCTGGTAATCCAAATGAATCATAACCTTGTGGATGCAAGACATTAAAACCTTTATGTCTTTTATATCTTGAATAAATATCACTAGCTATATAACCTAATGGATGACCAACATGTAATCCAGCACCTGATGGATATGGAAACATATCCAAGACATAAAATTTTTTCTTATTTGAAATATTAGAAACATGAAAAGTATTATTTTGTTTCCAATAGTTTTGCCACTTCTCTTCTATTTTCCTAAAGTTGTATGCCATTTTGAGAATAAAGCAAAAATAAGGTTATTGTTTTAATGCAAAAAAATTAAAAGAATTGAATTAACTAAAAACCTTTATTATTTTTATAGCAATATATATATTTTGTCATCAAATTATTCAAATAAAATTTTTTCAAATTATTTTCTTGTTATTATAAGTATATCAATAGTTCTATTTTTAATTTCTTCATTTACTTTAATTGCATTAAATTCTGAAAAAATTATAAATGATTTTAAAGAAAATATACCTGTTGTAGTATTTATTAAAGATCAAAGCAATAAAATTGAACTTTCAAAATTTGAAAAAAATCTTGAAATTAATAATACCATAAAAAAGTTTGATTTTATTTCTAAAAAAGATGCAGCAAATAAACTTTCTGAAGAAATAGGAGAAGACTTTATTGACTATTTAGGATATAATCCTCTCTATGATTCATATGATATATTCTTTACATCTGATAACGTTAATAATTTATTTATTGATCAACTTGTTGAAGAGTTTAAAAACGAAAGTTTTGTTGAAGAAGTTACTTATGATGCACCATTAATTGATTTAATAAATAAGAATATTTTAATATTAAAACAATGGTCATTAATTATTGGTTCTATTTTTCTATTCATATCAATTATTTTGATGAATAATACTATTAGGCTGTCCGTCTATTCCAATAGATTGAATATCAAAACTATGCAGCTTGTTGGAGCCACTAAATTTTTTATAAAAAAACCATTTATCATTACTCACATAAAGCTTGGTGTCATGAGCAGTATAATATCTTCAGTTTTATTAATTGTAATTTTATACTACTTAAATCTTAATTTTTTTGAAATTGATTTTGAAAAAATAAAAGAATCTGTTTTTATAACATTAGTATTTTCTTTAGGTATTAGTGTAATTATATCATATTTTTCAACTTCAATTATAACTGGAAGATATATTTCTTCAAATATTGAAAAACTTTACTAATGAAAAAAAACAAGTTCGCATTTGGGAAAAGAAATTATAAGTTTATGATAATTGGAATTTTATTCATCGCTTTAGGTTTCATTCTAATGTCTGGTGGTGGAAGTGATGATCCTAATGTTTTTAATGAGGAGATTTATAGTTTTAGAAGAATAAGAATTGCTCCATTGATTGTAATTATAGGTTTTGCAATTGAAATTTATGCTATACTTACAAAGCCTGAATAGATATGGATATATTAAAATCTTTACTACTTGGTATAATACAAGGTTTAACTGAATTTTTGCCAGTATCCTCTAGTGGTCATCTTGAAATTTTCAAAGTTTTTTTAGATTTTTCATATGATTCAACCAATAGTTTATTTTTTACTCTCATTGTACATCTTGCAACTGCGTTAAGTGCTATCATTTATTTTTGGAAAGAGGTTAAAGAAATAATTATGAGCTTAATTGGTTTTAAAAAGGATGAAAATACTTTTTTTGCACTCTATATTTTGGTTTCTATGATACCCGCAGGATTGGCTGGCTATTTTTTTGAAAGTGAAATTAATTACTTATTTAATGGGAACTTAGTTCTGGTAGGTTTTATGCTAATTTTAACTTCTCTTATACTTTATCTTTCTGATAGATTTAATAATTCTAATAAAAAATTAAATCTAAAATCGTCATTAATTATAGGTTTTTCTCAAGCTTTAGCCATCCTACCTGGAATTTCGAGAAGTGGAGCAACCATAGGAACCTCAATTTTTTTAGGATTGAATAGGGATATAGCTGCTAAATTTTCTTTCTTAATGGTTGTTCCTGTAATATTTGGATCATCTCTAAAAATTATATTGGACAATGAAATTGAATTCAATAATAATAATATTTTAAATTATTTAGTTGGATTTAGCGCAGCATTAATTTCTGGATATTTTGCATGTAAATGGATGATTATTTTTGTTAAAAAGAGTAAGTTAATTTACTTTTCAATTTACTGTTTATTGATAGGTATATTATCCATTATATATTCAATCTTAAATGGATAATATTCGTGAAAAAATCTCTGAAGAAGGATTAGTTATTCCAATTTATAAGCCGATTAATTGGACCTCTTTTGATGTTGTAAAATATGTCAGAGGAGTATTTAAAAGACATACTCAATTTAAAAAAATAAAAGTTGGTCACGCCGGCACATTAGATCCACTGGCTACTGGATTATTAATTATTTGTGTTGGAAAAAAAACCAAAGAAATATACAAATACCAGGATCAGAAGAAAACTTATGTCGCAACTTTCAAACTTGGAGCTACCACCCCATCTTATGATCTTGAAACTAAGATAAATGAAACGTTTCCTACCTCACATATAAACATTGACTTAATAAATGAAACTATCAAGAACTTTATAGGTGATTTAGAACAAACACCTCCTACTTTTTCTGCATTGAAAATTGGAGGTAAAAGATCTTATGACTTAGCTAGATCAGGAAAAAAAATATCTTTAGAACCTAGAAAAATACATATTTCAAAATTTGAGATATTGGACTTCAAAAATGACGAAGTTGATTGTAAAATAGAATGTTCAAAAGGCACATATATAAGATCCTTAGCATATGATTTTGGAAAAAAACTTAGAAGTGGTGCTTATTTGAAATATTTAGAAAGGAGTTCTATTGGAAATATCTCTTTAAAAGATGCTATTCAAGTGGATAAAATCTCTGAAAAATTCAATTTAGAGTAAATCCAAAAAATTAGATCTACTAATTATTTTCCCACCTAAACTTTTTAAATGTTCAGATGGTACTTGACAATCAATAAATCTATAATTGTTTTTTCTTAGTTCCTTGGTTAAATAGTAAAGGGCTATTTTACTTGCATTAGAAGATTTTGAGAACATACTTTCTCCACAAAAAACATCATCTAAGTCAAGACCATATAAACCACCAACTATATCATCGTCCTCCCATACCTCTACAGAAATCGCTTTTCCCATTTTATGTAAATCTATAAATGACTTTATTAAACCTTCAGTTATCCAAGTTCCTTTTTGATTAATACGTTTGATATTTGCGCATGAATTAATTACTAATTCAAAATCTTTATTGAAAGTAACTTTATAATTACTTTTCTTTAAAAAAGACTTAAAACTTTTTGAAACTTTAAATTTATCTGTGTATAGTATCATTCTAGGATCAGGACTCCACCACATCAAATTTTGATCAGATTCAAACCAAGGAAAAATACCTGACTTATAGGCTTCTAAAATTCTTAAAGGATTTAAATCTCCACCATAGGCTACTATACCATGTTTATCAGCATTACTGGGATGAGGAAAAATATAATCTTCTCCTAGTTGAAACATAATTTTTTAAAATGGAAGATCATCGGGTTCACTTGATGCATTATCAGAAATATTCAAGTCTTCCTTTGTTGGTAATGGTGGTAACTGAGATTCAAATTCATCTGCAACTTTTTCAATACGCCATCCTTGAATAGAATTAAAATATTTTACCTCACCTTTATCATTAGTCCATTCTCTTCCCCTCAAATTAATGTCTATTTTTACAAAGTCCCCAACCTTATATGCATCTAAAAGATCCGTTCGATCTTGAATAAATTCTACTAGAATATTTTGAGGATATTGTTCTTGAGTTGTTAATACTATTTCTCTTTTTCTGA
>JAYNRW010000009.1:0-20001 GCA_038114965.1 Flavobacteriaceae bacterium
TATGCAGTAAAATTTAATGCTGAAGGAAATAAAAAAGTAAGTTTTAAAGGAAGAGAATTTTCAAATATTAATTATAATGAAAGTTTAAAGGGAGGAAGAAATGCAACTCATGACTTTGCAAGATATCTTGGGATTTCAGGATATCCAACAATAGTCTTTTTTGATAAAGATGCCAACCCAATAGCACCCATTACTGGATATCTAAATCCTAATCAGATTGAAATATATTTAAAGCTCTTCAAAGACGAAAAGTATAAGGATATTAAATCTCAAGAAGATTTTAAAAAGTTTATGGATGGTTTTACTAGTGAGTTTAAGCTTTAGCTTTATTAGCTTTTTCTATATAAACATCTAAGGCTCTTGACATGGAGGGTATTTTTGGGAGAGGAGCTTCAATATCAATTCGTAAGCCTGAATCTTCGGCAGCTTTAATTGTATTTTTTCCAAAAACCGCTATTCTAGTATTATTTTGTTTAAAATCAGGAAAGTTTTTGAATAAGGATTGAATTCCAGAGGGGCTAAAGAAAACTAAAACGTCATAATAAACATTTTTCAAATCAGATAAATCACTAACAACAGTATTATAAAAAACACCTTTTGTCCATCTTACTTCCAATTCGTCTAGTTTTTCAACAATTTTAGCTGATAAAACATTACTTCCAGGAAGAAGGTAGTTTTCGTCTTTATATTTTGAAATAACATCAGATAATTCATCAAATGTTCTTCCTCCAACATAGATTTTCCTTTTTCTATAAACAACATACTTTTGCAGGTAGAAAGCAACAGCTTCAGAAAGACAAAAATACTTTAGTGCATTTGGAATTGGGTATCTCATTTCTTCAGCAATTCTAAAAAAATGATCAACGGAGTTTCTACTTGTTAGAATAATGGCAGAAAATTTAGAAAGATCAATTTTTTGTTGTCTTATTTCTCTGCTAGTTTTACCTTCTACGTGTATAAAAGGTCTAAAATCAACTTTGACTTTCCATTTTTTAATCAATTGATTATATGGGGAATTTTTTAACTCAGGTTCAGGCTGAGATACCAGAATCGACTTTACTTTCATGTGTTCTTAATAAAAATTAAGACTGCAAATTTACAAATTCATTTAGTATTTTTTGAATTAAACTTAATTAGATTTGTATAACTCGTAAAAATTAAGTCTTAATTTTACAATAATGTCAAAAATCAATTCATTAATAATTATACCTACTTACAATGAGTGTGATAACATTATCGACTTAATTAATGAAATTTTTTTATTAGATGAAGATTTTCATATTCTTGTTGTTGACGATAATTCAACAGATATGACAGCATATCTTGTTGATGAAAAAATTAAAACATCTGGTGATAAACTATTTATATTAAAAAGAAAATCAAAGTTAGGTCTTGGATCAGCTTATTCTGATGGATATAAGTGGGCTTTATCAAAAAATTCAACAAATAATGGTATTGAATATGATAAAAAATATATTTATGATAATATATATACAATGGATGCTGACTTTTCTCATAACCCTAAAGACTTATTAAGAATGAAAGTTTTTTTGACTGAAAATGGAATGGATTTAGTTATTGGATCAAGGTATAAAACAGGCGTGAATGTAGTTAATTGGCCTATACATAGAGTTTTGCTTTCATATTTTGGTTCATGGTATGCTAGATTTATCACAAGAGTTCCAATTATGGATTTAACTTCAGGTTTTGTTGGATATAAAATTAATGTTATTAAAGATGTTATGAAGAAAGGCATAGAATTCAATGGTTATGCTTATCAAATTGAAATGAAATTCAAAGCATATGTTTTAAATTACAAATTGTATGAAATTCCAATAATTTTTACTGATAGAACTAAAGGTGAATCAAAAATGAATAAATCAATTATTCCAGAAGCTGTTTTTGGTTTATTAAAAATGAAATTAAAGCATGTTTTTTCTAGATTATAAATGAAATATCTAATTAAAAATATAAATGTTGTTGACTCTAAAGAAATTAAAAGATTAGACGTTTTAATTGATGGGGAATTAATTGATAAAATAGATTTTAATATTTCAGAGTTTAACGGCTGTAAAATTATTGATGGAAAGAATAAATTTTTATTTCCAGGATTAATTGACGACCAGGTTCATTTTAGAGAACCAGGTCTAACTCATAAAGGAACAATTTATTCAGAATCAAGAGCAGCTGTTGCCGGTGGAGTGACATCATATTTTGAGATGCCGAATACAAATCCTCAGACGACCACTATTGAAAATTTGAAAAATAAATTTGACATAGCAGCTAATAATTCATTAGCTAATTTTTCATTTATGTTTGGTGGTACTAATTCTAATTTAAGTGAGATTAAAAAATTAGATTTTAATCAGGTGCCCGGAATTAAACTATTTCTTGGTTCTTCAACTGGAGATATGCTTGTTGATGATTATGAAGTTATTGAGGATATAATGAAGTTTTCAAAAGTACCTGTAGTTGTACATAGTGAGGATGAAGGTATTATTAAGAATAACTTAAACAAATACTTAGAAAAATATGGAGATAATATTCCAATTGAATATCATCCAAAAATAAGGTCAGAAGAATCATGTCTTAAATCTACACTAAAGATTATTGATCTTGCAAAAAAATGCAATTCAAGACTACATGTTTTTCACCTTTCTACAAAATCAGAATCTAAACTTTTTGAAATACTCCCTCTGGAGAATAAAAATATAACTAGTGAAGTATGCATTCATCATTTATCATTTAATCACTTAGACTACAAAGAAAAAGGGGCTTTTATAAAATGGAATCCTGCGGTCAAATCAGAATTAGATCAAGATGCTCTTTGGGAAGCTCTTAATTCAGATAGAATTGATATAGTGGCAACTGACCATGCTCCTCATACATTAGAAGAAAAACAAAATAATTACTTGAATTGTCCAAGTGGAGGCCCATTGGTTCAACATTCTTTGATAGTTATGTTTGAACATTATCTAAATAAAAAAATCACTCTGCAGAAAATTGTAGAAAAAATGTGTAATAATCCAGCCAATATTTTTAATGTTAACAAAAGAGGTTATATAAAAGAGGGCTATTTTGCGGATCTTGTAATTTTAGATCCCAACAAAAAACAAACAATTAGCTCTGATAATATTTTATATAAATGCGGATGGTCCCCGTTTGAGGGAGAAACTTTTAATTCTGTTATCACTCATACTTTTGTTAATGGACACCTTGCATATAATAATGGAAATCTTGACGATTCAAAATTAGGCATGAAAATTAGTTTTAATAATGAAAATTAAAATCTTGATAATAACATCATTAATTTTTTTTAGCTGTAATGATAAAGCAGCTGAGGAAAATATAATGACTGAAAATCAAATGATTGAGTTTCTTTTTGATGTTAATCTAATTAACTCTAGTAGAGGTTTCACTAATAAATCCAACTACAATTACTTTGCAATAAGAGATACTGTATTATTTAAAAAACATAAAATTGATTGTCTTACCTTTGTAAGAAGTAATAATTTTTATACTAAAAACCCTAAACTTTATCTAAAAATATATTCGGGAATTGGTGAAAAATTAAAAAAATTAAAAGATTCACTTAATAATGCTACCAATTAAATAAATTTGAATTTATATGAATTTTATTGAAGAGTTAAAATGGCGTGGTCTAATTCAAGATATTACACCGACATTTGAAGATGAAATTAATGAAAAGATGAAAGTTGGTTATATAGGTTTTGACCCAACTTCAGATTCATTACACATTGGGAGCCTAGTACAATTAATTATTTTAAAACATTTTCAAAATTACGGTCATAAGCCAATTGTTTTAATTGGTGGAGCAACAGGTATGATTGGTGATCCATCAGGAAAATCAAAAGAAAGAAATTTATTAAGTCAAGAAATTATCGATCAGAATATTAAATCATTACATGTTCAATTTTCTAAATTTTTAAACTTCGATGATTCAGATAATTCAGCTTTAATATTAAATAATTTCGATTGGAATAACGAGTTGAATATTATTGAATTTTTTAGAGATTTTGGTAAAGCTCTAACCGTAAATTATATGATGTCTAAAGACTCAGTGAAAAAAAGACTTGGAAACGATAGTTCTGATGGAATGTCTTTTACAGAATTTACTTATCAACTATTTCAAGCATATGATTTTTATTATTTGAATGAAAAATATGATTGTTCAATTCAAATGGGTGGTAGTGATCAATGGGGAAATATAACATCTGGTGTTGAATTAATAAGAAAAAAATCAGGTAAAAAGGCTAATGCAATGACTTGCCCATTAATAACTAAAGTTGATGGTACAAAATTTGGCAAGACAGAAGAAGGAAACGTTTGGCTTGACAAAAACAAAACATCACCCTATAAGTTTTATCAATATTGGTTAAACTCATCTGATGAAGATTCAAAAAAATACATTAAGATTTTTACTTTCGAAACTAAAGAATTTATTGAGGACTTAATTGATCAACACGTTAAAGCTCCTCATGAAAGAATTCTTCAAAAATTCATTGCTTCTGAACTAACTAAAATGGTTCACTCTGAAGAAGATTTACAAAAAGTCCTTAATGCTTCAAATATTTTATTCTCAAAAAGTAAAGACTCAAGTTTTTCTGACATTGATGAAGAAACCTTTACTCAAGTTTTTGAGGGAGTACCAAACAATTCAATTTCAAATGAAGAATATAATAAGTGTTCTTCAATTGAAGAGCTTTTAATGTTTTCACCTTTGTTTTCCTCTAAGTCAGATGTATTTAGAAGTCTAAAAGAAAATTCTGTGTCAATTAATAAAGAAAAAATTGATTCTAATAAAGATTTATCATCTATTGAATTAATTCACAATAAATATTTAGTTATTCAAAGAGGTAAAAAAAATTATTCTCTCCTAATATTAACTTAGCATTTGGTTACATCCTCTTAAGTCAGATTCTTCTAATCGCCCTAACAATTCAAAACCATTTTGATTAATCAACCCATAGTCATCAGTGGCTATAAATGAACATGAATTAATGTTTGCTAGATCAATTATATTAATTGGACCTCTTCCATAATTTGATAACTTAAATGGATCATTTATATCTCTTATGAGTAGTTTTTTTGTTTTAGGTGTTTTAAAATTTAAATCTGAATTAGAATAACTCTGAGATAACAGTTCAGTCATTCCATATTCAGAATTTATTTTTTTTGTATCAAAACCTGATGCCAATTGTTTGTGTAATTCTTTTTTTGAAATTTCTTTTCTTTTACCCTTCATACCACCAGTTTCAATAATAATAGCTTTTTTAAATGAAAAACTAGATTTTTCTAAAACATCTAGTAAGGCGTAAGAAAGACCATATATGATGTATTTAATATTTTTTTTTTCAAAGAATAAACTTTTATCATTTAGTTCATCTGCATTTTCACAGAAAGAACTTTCATTGTAAACTGAATTTTTTATTAAATAATCAATCATATAAATCAGAGATGAATTTGGTTTTTCTGTGGGTTTTGGAGTTACTCCTAAAAAAGCATAATTAGAAGAATTACCATAATGGTTATCAAAACATAATTTTATGCTTTTTTCATATAATTTAAGATCTGAAATATGATGATAACTTTCAGTTCCAGTTGTTCCACTACTTATAAATACTTTTTCTATTTCATTTTTGGTAGATAATACTTTAGCAGTCTTAAAAAATGAAATAGGAAGAAAAGGGATTTTCTCGATGGAATTAATTGTCTCAACTTTTACGTTTAATTGCTCACAGTAACTGTTATATATTATGTTATTTTGAAATTGATATTTAAAAATTTCAAGCGCTATTAAGTCAAAATTTTTTGAATTTATTAAATCTATGTTGTCTAAATTTTTCAATATTAAGTTATTGTTAAGTTAACTACATTTTTGTTTTTAATTTTTAACTTCACAAAATAATGAAAAATTCACCTACAAAGATTTTAATTGTTGATGATGAACCTGATATTGTTGAAATATTAAAGTATAATCTAAATAATGAAGGATATGATGTAAAGTCAGCAAATAATGGTATACAAGCAATTGAAAAGGCAAAAAAATTTATTCCTGATATTATTCTTTTAGATGTAATGATGCCTGAAATGGATGGAATTGAAGCTTGTATAGAAATAAAAAAAATAAATTCTCTTTCAAATACAAGAATTATTTTTTTATCAGCTAGAGGTGAAGATTTTACTCAAATTGCTGCTTTCGATGCAGGTGCAGATGATTATATAACTAAACCTGTAAAACCAAAAATACTCATCAAAAAAATTTCATCAATTTCAAAAAGAATTAATGATAATGATTTATCACATACAGTTGATTTAGGTGAGATTAAAATTGATAAAGAATCATATTTAGTTTCAATAAATAAAGAAGATATTTCGTTGCCAAGAAAAGAGTTTGAATTATTATATTTAATAGCATCTAAGCCTGGTAAAGTTTTTTCACGTGATGAAATTATGACTAAGGTTTGGGGTACACAAGTTATTGTTGGAGACAGAACAATTGATGTTCACGTAAGAAAACTTAGAGAAAAAATTGGAGAAAAATATATCAAAACAATCAAAGGGGTAGGATATAAATTCAAACTAAATGTCAAGAAAAAATAAATTAAGAATACAAATTGCTCTGTTTTCTTTAATTATTTCCTCTGTATTTACCATTCTCGTAAGTTTTTTTATTAAAGAATATGATCTCTCAAAACTTTTAATTTATTCTTTAGTTTTTACTTTTTTAACTGCTGTTATCATTTATATATCGTTCAGTTTTTTTGTCAAGTTTTTTTTAAATAAAAAGATGAAAGAAATTTCTGATCAACTTTTCTCTCAAGACTTAAGTCTCAATAAAACTATTACTACAGATATGGATGATTTAATTGATCAAATAAAACAATTTGATGATGAAAGAAAAATTGAATTAAGTGAAATGAGAGAGCAAGAAACTTTTAGAAGAGAGTTTATTGGTAATTTAGCTCATGAATTAAAAACACCTCTTTTTACAAGTCAGAGTTATATTTTAACATTACTTGATGGAGCACTTGATGATAAATCTGTTAATAAGAAATATTTAAAAATTGCGAGTAAAGCTATTGAAAGATTAAATCTAATAGTTAAAGATTTAGATTTTATTACTAAACTAGAAACAGGTGATAGTAACATAAAAAAATCAAATTTTGATATTGTTGATTTAATAAACAACTCAATTGAGATGCTTGAAATCAGCGCTAATAAAAAGAATATTAAATTAATGATTGATCACGAAAATAATCCTCCAATTAATGTCAATGCTGACAAAGAAAAAATAGAACAAGTAATAATTAATTTAATAGAAAACTCCATCAAGTATGGAAAAGAAAATGGAACCACTGAAATTGTAGTGCAGGATTTAGTTGAAAATAAAATAATAGTTAGAGTCACAGATAATGGAATTGGAGTAGAAGAAGACCATTTAGATAGATTGTTTGAAAGATTTTACAGAGTTGATCAAAGTGGAAGTAGATCCAGTGGCGGTTCTGGACTAGGGTTAGCTATAGTTAAGCATATAGTTGATGCTCATGACGAAAAAATTTACGTTGAAAGTGATTTTGGTCTTGGTTCTGAATTTTCCTTTACAATTGATAAATCAAAATAATTACATTTACCAAAACAATTTTTTTGGGTAGTAAAAACAAATTAAAAAGATTTAAAGAAAATTTATCTTTCAATAATCTTTTTCAGCCAACAAGATCGGAGTTGTTAAGCAACTCTTTTAAATATAAAGGATTTTGGAAAGATTATTTCAAAAATAATAATCCAATTGTATTAGAACTTGGTTGTGGAAAAGGTGAATACACATGTTCATTGGCTGAAAAATATCCAAAAAAAAATTTTATTGGGATCGATATAAAAGGAGCAAGAATTTGGAGTGGAGCAAAATATGCTGTTTTGAATAGTATTGAAAATGCTTGTTTTATTAGAACCCAAATTGAATTAATTGAATTTTTGTTTTCAGAAAATGAAATTTCAGAAATATGGATAACATTCCCTGATCCACAAATTAAAATTCAAAGACAAAAACATAGGTTAACCAATATAAATTTTTTAAATAAGTATAAAAGGATAATTAAATCAAAAGGAATTATTCATCTAAAAACTGATAGTGAGTTTTTGCACGGATACACACTTGGTTTAATTGAGGCATTAAATCTTAAATTAATACAATCAAACCATGATATTTATTTAAATCAAAATGCGCCAGAAGAAGTTGTAGATATTAAAACTCATTATGAGAAAATATTTTTAGCTGAAAATAAAAAAATAACTTACTTATCATTTCATATAAAATGAAAAAAGAATCATTTTTTCAGAAAGTATACGAGGTTGTAAAACTAATTCCACCAGGAAAAGTTACTACTTATGGTGCAATTGCAAAGTTTTTAGGATCTCCGAGTTCATCAAGAACCGTAGGATGGGCAATGAATGCATCACATGATAATCAAAATATTCCTGCTCATAGAGTTGTTAATAGAAATGGTGTTTTAACTGGAAAAAATCACTTTTACGGGACTAACTTAATGGAACAATTATTGAATAATGAAGGTATAGAAGTTAAAAATAATACCATTGTTAATTTTAAAAATCATTTTTGGGATCCTAATAGTTAAATTTTTATTGATTCGTTAAATTTGCTTTAATTATTTATGTCAAAAGAATTATTTAGTAAAGAGAAGATTAAAAACCTTATAAATGAGGTAGAAAAATCTATTGAAATTGTGAATATTAATAAATTTTCAAATGATGTTACTATTGACTTATTAATTGAAAACTTTACTCATAAATCAAAAGCTGAAGCAAGAAATAATATTACTGAAGTTTTGTCTAAAAATTTTGATTCAAATTTAAATTTTAAAATCAATTTCAAACCCAAGGTTGTTGATAGAGAAGATTCAAATAATCAGTTAAAGAATATAAAAAATATTATTGCTATTTCATCTGCAAAAGGCGGTGTAGGAAAATCTACTGTAACCGCCAATATTGCTGTAACACTCTCTAAAATGGGTTTTAAAGTTGGAATACTTGATGCTGATATTTATGGACCATCTATGCACATCATGTTCGATCTTGTTGGAAGAAAGCCTTTAGCTGTTGATGTTGATGGAAAATCTAAAATGAAACCTCTGGAAAGCTATGGAGTTAAGATTTTATCAATCGGATTTTTTACATCAATGGATCAGGCAGTTATTTGGAGAGGTCCAATGGCAACAAAAGCTCTTAATCAATTAATTTTTGATGCTGATTGGAAAGAGTTAGATTTTCTATTAATCGATTTACCACCTGGTACTGGAGATATTCATTTAAGTATAGTCCAAAAACTTTCTGTAAATGGATCTATAGTTGTAAGTACACCACAAATAGTTGCAATGGCTGATGCAAGAAAAGGAATTTCTATGTATAGACAAGAAAATATAAATATCCCTGTTCTAGGTTTGATTGAAAACATGTCATATTTTAATCCGCCAGATGACAAAGAGAAAAAGTATTATATCTTTGGAAAGGATGGAGTGAAGAATCTTTCTGAAGATTTCGAAATACCATTTATTGGAGAAGTACCGATTGTTCAAGGTTTAAGAGAATCGGGTGATATTGGTAGGCCAGGAGCATTGCAAGAAGATACTGAGCTGAGTAGAGTGTTTGAAGATATTACAAGGAATATGATAATTAATTTAACTGAAAGAAATACTAATTTACCGCCTACTGAGATTGTAAAAATCAAAACTATGGCTGGTTGTTCATAATTATGAGTAAGAAATTGATAGAAATTGAAAAAGCATTAGGTGAAATTAGACCATTTCTTCAGAGCGATGGAGGAAATATTGAATTGGTTTCATTTGAAAATGATGTAGTAAAAGTTAGGTTACTTGGAAATTGTATTAGTTGCTCTGTTAATCAAATGACACTAAAAAATGGGGTAGAGATGACAATAAAAAAATATGTTCCTAGTGTTAAAGAAGTTATTAGTGTTGAATGATAAAAACTGATATTTTAATTATTGGAGCTGGACCAACAGGTCTATTTACTGTTTTTGAGGCAGGTTTATTAGGAATGAAATGTCATATTATTGATTCGCTTGGACAGCCTGGTGGTCAATGTTCAGAAATTTATCCAAAAAAGCCAATATATGATATTCCTGCTCATCCTGAAATTTTAGCTGGTGACTTGATTAATAAATTATTAGATCAAATAAAACCATTTAATCCAACTTATACATTTGGGGAAACCGCTGATAAACTAGAAAAATTAAGTGATGGATTTGTTATTACCACTGATAAAGGTAGTGTCGTGAAAGGTAAAGTTTTAGTTATAGCTGGTGGACTTGGTAATTTTGAACCCAGAAAACCTCGCATTGAAAATATATCAAAATTTGAAGATAATGGACTACAGTACAAAATAGTTGATAAAGATATCTTTATTAATAAAAATGTCGTTATTTCCGGAGGGGGAGATTCAGCTTTAGATTGGACACTAGAGCTCTCAAAAATTGCAAAAAAGGTAACATTGATTCACAGAAGAAATGAGTTCAGAGGCGCAGTTGAGTCTGTCAATAAAATTCAAAGTTTGAAAGATAAAGGAATTATTGATGTTTTAACTCCCGCTACTTTAGTAAAAATTAATGGTGAAAAGAATGTTGAAAGTATTGAGATAAACCATAATGATAATAATGTAAAGATTGATACTGATTATATTATACCTCTTTATGGTTTAGTACCTAAAATGGAAATTTTCAAAAACTGGGGACTAGATATTGATAAAAATGCATTAGTGGTTGATAATTCCAAAGATTATAGTACTAATATAAAGGGGATTTATGCTATTGGCGATATTAATACCTATCCAGGTAAATTAAAACTCATATTATCAGGTTTTCATGAGGCTGCTGTTATGTGTCATAGTGCCTACGGCATTATTAATCCTGGAAAAAAAAATGTATTAAAATATACAACCATATCCGGTGTAAAAGGGTTTGATGGTTCAGTAAAAGAAGCAAAAAAAATTGAAATTAATTCAATAAAATAGATTGGAAATGAATCTCAACAAATCGGAAGTTTCATGGAAATCACCATCAAATATTGCTTTAATTAAATATTGGGGAAAATATGATAATCAGATTCCAATGAATCCTTCTATTAGTTTCACTCTTGATAAATGTAGCACTATCACATCTGTCAATTTTGAGAAGTCTAATGAGTTTAGCTATAATTTCTTTTTTGAAAATAAGAGTAAACCAGAATTCATTCCCAAGTTAGATGTTTTTTTTTCTAGAATTAATGAGCATTTACCATCTCTTTCTAAATTAAAATTAACTATAAACTCATCAAATTCATTTCCACATAGTAGTGGAATTGCTTCATCAGCATCAGCCTTTAGTTCTTTGGCTTTATGTTTAACAGAAATTGAAAGCATGTTTTCAGATTTAATTGATAATGAAAATTTTTTCGAGAAAGCATCATTTATTTCTAGGTTGGGTTCAGGTAGTGCTTCAAGAAGTGTTTATGGTCCATTGTCCTGTTGGGGAGAGACAGAATTATATGAACAAAGTGCTGATGAGTATGCTATTCCAATTAAGATGTCAAATCATGAATTTCCTGTATTTTGTGATACAATTTTAATTGTGGATAGTGGAACAAAAAAAGTTTCAAGCACGATTGGTCACAAATTAATGGATGATCATATTTTCAAAAAGGAAAGAATATCACAGTCACATTTAAATTTTTCAAAACTTAAAAAATCCATTGACTCTAATGATTTAGACTCTTTTATTGAAGTTGTGGAAAATGAAGCATTAACTCTACATGCTTTAATGATGACCTCAAATCCAAATTTTATCTTGTTTAAACCCAATACAATCAATATCATAAATTTAGTCGTAAAATTTAGAGAAGAAACTGGAACTAAAGTTTGTTTTACATTAGATGCAGGGGCAAACGTTCACCTTTTATATCCAAAAAATTCATTTGAAAAAGTACAAGAATTCATAAAAAAATCTTTGGCACAGTTTTGTCATGATGGTGAATATATAAATGATCAAATTGGTTTAGGTCCACAAAAAAATTAAATTTACCTTATGAAGTCTTCTCTTTTTTACTCAAAAATCTTATTGTTCGGAGAATATGGAATTATTAAAAACTCCAAAGGAATCTCGATTCCATATGATTTATTTAAAGGGTTTTTAAAAATTGGAGATCTTAATAATAAAATTGTAAAAAAATCTAATGGTAAATTAAATGATTTTTACCGATACTTAGTTTCTAGTAATGAAATTAATAGCCTTTTTGATTTAGAACAATTTAAATCTGATATTGACGATGGTTTATATTTTGAAAGCTCGATCCCACAAGGTTATGGTATTGGTAGTAGTGGCGCACTTGTTGCTGCTGTTTATGATTCTTATGCTATTGATAAAGTAACAATATTAGAAAATCTTGATAGTGAAAAGATTTTATCATTAAAAAAAGTTTTTTCAATTATGGAGTCTTTTTTTCATGGAAAATCTTCAGGCTTAGATCCATTAAATAGTTACTTGAGTCTTCCAATTTTAATTAATTCAAAAACAGACATTAAAACTACAGGAATTCCATTTCAAAATAGAAAAGGAAAAGGAGGATTCTTTATAATTGATAGCGGTCTATCAAGCGATACCGAATCATTGGTTAAGTATTTTATTGAATCAATGAACAACGAAGATTTTAAAAACATATTTGAATCTAGTTTTGTCAATGTCACTGACAAATGTGTTGATGACTTCTTAGATGGAAATTTTAAAAATTTATTTACCAATATCAAAAGTTTGTCAAAAATTGTATTTGATAACTTTAAACCAATGATTCCAGATAGTTTTTATAAAGTTTGGGAAAATGGATTAAAATCTGAGGACTACATTTTAAAGTTATGTGGATCAGGTGGCGGTGGTTATATATTAGGCTTTACCAAAGATCTAAACAAAGCTCAAAAACAACTTTCAGAATATAATTTCAAGGTTGTTTACAGGTATTAATAATATGTCTTCATCTAACAATATCTTTACTGTTATTGTTAGGTATCTTTTTTTATTTAGAATTCACAATATTTTTTTTATTGTGGTAGCCCAATTTTTTTCAGCACTTTTTGTTTTTTCAACTTTGAGTTTTCTCGAAATTTTAAATGACAGAAATATATTTCTTTTAATTTTTTCAAGTGTATTTATAATTATGGCCGGTTACATCATAAATGATTTTTTTGATAAAAAAAAAGATTTTATAAACTATCCGTTAAGGTTGTTAATAGAAAATAAAATATCCAGTTCTACAAAGCTTTATTTATATATATTGCTTAACTCAATTGGATTGATCTTAAGTTCATTAGTTTCATTTAGAGCTTTTCTTTTTTTTGCATTTTATCTAGCATTAATTGCCCTCTATTCCATTAGACTGAGTAAGATTTTGTTAGTAAGAAACTTAATTTCAGTTTTTCTTTATGTCATACCAATATTTGCAATAGCATTGTATTACAAGAATTTTAATTACTCAATTTTTCTTAATGCATTTCTTTTGACTATTATTTTACTTGTAAAAAGTTTAATCAAAGATTTGATTAATACATTGGGAGACATATCAGTAAATGTAGAGTCTGTTCCATTAATTTATGGTGAAACTAAAACAAAGATTATAATTACTGTTCTAACAATAGTAATAATATTCACTGACATAATTCTTATTAATGAAATTGAAAGCTATTATAGAATATTATACTTACAATTTTTGATTCCTTTTTTTATAATTTTAATAGTTACACTGTGGTTTTTTAAAAATAAATTGGCATTTTTTATTCTTAATAATCTTATAAAATTTATTATTGTAATGGGTATTCTATTTTTAATTTTTATTGAAAAATGAAACTAAATAAATTCATTTCTAAATATCAAACTTCTTCAAAAAAAAAAGCAGAACAGTATATTAATCAAGGAAAAGTAAAAGTAAATAAATCCATAGTTACTGATATATTTTTTGAAGTTGATAAAGGGGATAAAGTTTTATTAAACAATAAATTAGTGAATATTAAAATTGATGGATACATACTTTATAATAAGCCAAAAGATGTTGACTTAAATCATCTTCCTGAATATGTCATCAATTTTTTGAAAAATTTTTATTCAAATAATGACTATAAATCATTAAATATTGGAAAAGGTATGTCTGGATTAGTATTATTTTATGATGATATTAATTTCAATTTTGAGAAAAGAAAAAAATTTATTTCAGTTCTTTTTGATATTCAATTTGATAGTGAATTAAGTAAAGATCAAAAGGACGATATATCTAAATTTGTAAATACTCTAGATGAATTAAGCGAAATTAATTTTATAAAAAATAATAATGCTGCAATAAGAATTATGATTAATAATGAAGGATTATTATTTAAGGAATTAAATAATTATGGTTGCGATTCAATCGATAGAGTCTTAATTTCAAATTTGGATAAATTTGAAGTTCCTAGAGGAAAATTTAGAGAATTAAATAAAATAGAAATATTGAATTTTAAATCACTTTCTACTAGCCCAATTAAAACCTCTGGTTAGTAATTTCCAAGCATCTAGATGTTGTTTAAACTCCATTGGGTCATGACCAATAGCAAAATAAAAAACCTTACCCATTCCATGTTTTTTTTTCCAAGCAACAGGCATAACAACACCATCAATCCAAGGATTAAATTTGCCATCAAATTTGGTTTCAGCAATCACATCAATATTTGGATCTACATGCATATAGTATTGTTCTGTTTTAATTTGAAAATTATTTAAACCTTCAGTTAATTCATCTTTTTTAAAAATAACTTTATAATCAACCTGTCCTCCAGGATGGGCTACAAATTGTCCCCCTATCATATATTGAAATTCTGTATTTTCTCTAAAGGAATCAGTTAATCCACCATGAGCACCAGCAATTCCAACACCGTTTTTAACTGCTTTAGAAAGATTATTTGCTTGTTTTGATGAAATTTTTTCCATCGTGACAGACTGAATTATAAGATCATAAGAAATTAATTTATCATAGCTATCATAGGGTGATAAATCATTATAAACATCTACATTAGCATTTTGAGACAATAGCCATTCTTCTACAATATTTGAAAATAATTCAGGCTTATGTGGCTCGTAACCACCCCAAACCAATAATACATTTTTTTCATTCAAAACTTGAGAAAATTGTAGATATGGTAATAAAAGCAATATAAATGTTATAAATCTGAAACTTTTCATTTTAATTTTTGATAATTATGTTTTAAATTTAATAATTCAGGTTGGTCTCCCAAAAATATAAATATGAAAAATAGAAGAAAGTTTTTGAAAAATTCAGCATTATTAGGAACAGGATTTTTTATTGTTCCTAGAAATGTTCTTGGTGGTCCGGGATTTATATCTCCCAGTGATCAATTAAACATTGCAGCCATTGGTGCTGGAGGTAAAGGATATGATATTACTAATAAGTGGGCATCTGGTGAGAGAGTTATTGCTCTTTGTGATGTTCATCCCGATAAAAAAGATGTACTAAATGCAAGAAAAAAATATCCAAATGCCAATGTATATGTTGATTTTAGAGAAATGCTAGACAACGAAAAAGATTTGGATGCTGTGACTGTCAGTACGCCTGATCATACACATGGAATTATTGCCAGTAACGCTATGAACAGAGGATTACATGCCTATGTACAAAAGCCTTTAACACACAATATTGAAGAAGCTAGAAAGCTTACTCAAATTGCTAAGAAAAATAAAGTTGTAACTCAAATGGGCAACCAAGGTGGTTCAAGTACTGGTGTTGTTAAAATTCAAGAGTGGGTAGATAAAAAGATGATTGGTAAAATTCATAAAATTTATGCTTGGACAAATCGTCCTGTTTGGCCACAAGGATTCCCAATGGAAGATAGAAGCGAGGAAAAACCTCCAAATCTTAATTGGGATTTATGGTTAGGACCTGCTTCATACACTAAATATACTTCACAACTACATCCTTTTAACTGGAGAGGATGGTGGGATTATGGTACTGGTGCTCTTGGAGATATGGGTTGTCATATTTTAGATGCACCATATAAAACATTAGGTCTGCATTATCCAACAGATGTTGAATGTAGTGTAGGTTCTGTTTTTCAACAAGCATGGAGTCAAAACTTTATTCCTGAGGGATGTCCACCTTCATCAATTGTAACCTTACACTTTGATAAAACAAAAAAGAATGATTCAAAAATTGAATTAGTTTGGATGGATGGAGGGCTTAGACCTAATCACCCTGAAGATATACCAGCTGATGATTACTTGGGAGAAGTAAATAGTACTAACGGAGTTTTAATGATTGGAGAAAAAGGTGTAATTTCTTGTGGAGTGTATGCTTTAGAGCCAAAGCTTTACAGAAAAGGTAAGGAAACTATAACATTTAAAACAGAATCTAAATTATTAGATCATGATCACCACATGGAGTGGATTAATGGAATTAAAGGTGGATATGGTTCAGATGCCTATAAAAAAATTACTGCTCCATTTGAATATGCTGGTCCTTTCACAGAAGCCGTACTTATGGGGAACTTAGCTATTAGATCATATATGAGTATGGGTAAAGAAAAGCCAAAATATTTCCCTGATAGATATCACACATCAGAATATGGAAAATTTGTTGGTAGAAAAAAACTTTTATGGGATGGAGAAAATATGAGAATTACAAATTTTGATGAAGCAAATCAATTTGTTGGTAGAACTAGAAGATCAGGATGGGAGTTTTAAAAATGAAAAATATATTTTTAATATTAATAGTTGCAATAATTTCACTTTCATGTGAAAATGATAAAAAGTGGACCAAAATTCTTAATGATAATGACCTGAATGGTTGGCATTATTACAATGACAATGGAAATAAATTTGGATGGTCTGTTTCAGACGGAGTTCTATCTTTTGATCCAACTAAAGGTAAGTTTCAACGTGATTCAGATGGAAATATTTTAACTCATGGAAATGGTAATCCCAAAAAAGAAAATAACGATCTTGTTTCTGATTTAGACTTTACAAGTTTTAAATTATATTTTGAGTGGAAGGTTGATTCTTTGACTAATAGCGGTTTCATGTGGGGTGTTAAAGAGGGAGAAAAGTATGAATTTCCTTTTGTTACTGGACCTGAGATTCAAATAATGGATAATAATTATCCAGACCCCGTAAAAGCAGGTAGTTTATATGGAATGGTTAATCCATCTGTTGACATGACAAAGCCTGTTGGTCAATGGAATTCATATATGATAACTATTGATTACAATAAAAATTTTGGAAATGTTATTTTTAATGGCACAGAAGTTGTAAAATTTCCTTTGTTTGGAGATGAATGGGATGCGATGGTTTCAAAGACAAAATTTGCCAATTGTGATCAAAAACCGTGGGACAATTGTGAATTTGGAAAATTTAAAACTGGTAAAATTTTCTTTCAATATCATCAGGCACCAGTATAATTTATAAATATTAAAATCTTAGAGTTATAATAATATGCAAATAAAAAATTCAGCCAAAGAATATGATGTTATCATAGTTGGCTCTGGAGCAGGTGGAGGAATGGCTACCAAAGTTTTGTCAGAAGCAGGTCTTTCTGTTGCTGTAGTTGAAGCTGGCCCTTATTTTGACCCAGCTGATCCAAAAACAATGACTCAATTGAAATGGGCTTGGCATTCACCAAGAAGAGGATCTGGTAATCACAGGTTTTTTGGAGATTATGATCAGGCTTATGGTGGTTGGGAAATCGATGGTGAACCTTATGGCCAAGTTGGTGATACCGATTTTAAATGGTTTAGATCTAGAATGTTAGGTGGAAGGACTAATCATTGGGGTAGAATTTCTTTGAGATTTGGTCCAAACGATTTCAAAAGAAAAAGTATTGATGGTTTAGGTGAAAATTGGCCTATTTCATATGATGATATAAAACCTTATTATGATAAAGTTGATAAGTTAATAGGTGTTTTTGGAACTAAGGAAAATATTTATAATGAGCCTGATGGTTTTTTTCTACCACCTCCGAAACCACGTCTTCATGAATTATTTTATATCAAGGGTGCTCGTAAAAGTAATGTTAAGGTAATTCCGTCTAGATTATCAGTTCTTACTAAAAGAATTAATAATGAAAGAGGGTTATGTTTTTATTGTGCAGGATGTGCCAAAAGTTGTAATGTTTATGGTGATTTTTCCTCTGGATCGTGTTTAATCTTCCCTGCTCAAAAGTCAGGAGGTCAAATTGATCTTTATGTAAACTCAATGGTAAGAACGGTTACCACCAATAATGAAGGAAAAGCAACAGGTGTTTCGTTTATAGATAAAGATGAAAATAAAGAATATAAATTGAAGGGAAAAGTGGTAGTACTAGCCGCATCTGCTTGTAGCTCCGCAAGAATTTTATTAAACTCTAAGTCAAAACAACATCCAAATGGTTTAGGTAATAGTAGTGACTTGATCGGTAAATATCTTCATGATTCAACTGGAGGTGATATGATGGCTTTTATTCCAGAATTAATTGATAGAAAAATTTATAATGAAGATGGTGTTGGCGGTATGCATGTTTATTCCCCATGGTGGCTTGATAATAAAAAATTAGATTTTGCTAGAGGCTATCATATTGAAGTTTGGGGAGGAATGGGAGCGCCGACATACGGAACAGGCTTTAATGTTAATAATTTTAATAAGTTCTTTGGAATTAATAAAGCTGGTGGTTATGGTGATGTTTTAAGGGCTGATATGAAAAAGTATTATGGTTCAACGATAGGTGTTTCCGGCCGTGGAGAGTCCATAGCTCAGAAATCAAATTACTGTGAAATTGATCCTAATAAGGTTGATAAATATGGTGTTCCAACTCTAAGATTTAATTATCAATGGACTGAAAATGAAATAAAGCAAGCGAAACATATGCAAGATACATTTGAAGAAATTATACACAACATGGGTGGTATTCCGCTTTGGGGAAAACCTGGAAAAGATGCTAATTATGGCTTAAATAAGCCAGGCTGGATTATTCATGAAGTTGGAACAACAAGAATGGGTGATAACCCTAAAGAATCTGTTACAAATCAATTTGAAAGATTACACGATGTATCAAATGTTTATGTAGTTGATGCTGGGCCATTTGTTTCACAAGCTGATAAAAATCCAACATGGACAATTTTGGCTCTTGCGATGAGATCGTCTGAACATATAGTAGAGGAGTTTAAAAAACAAAATTTTTAAATTATGAAAAGAAGAGAATCAATTAAAACTATAGCCTTAGCTTCATTTGGAGCAAGTATGTTTTTAGAATCATGTTATGGTGTTAGTAGAGAAAAAATTAATCGTTCACTAACAAGGTATGAGTATGGAAGAACACCTGAAGAAACTCTTTATGATGATCAGCTCTTTGCTCAAAAGTTTTTCACTAATTATGAGTTACTTACTCTTGATAAACTTTGTAATTTAATTTTGCCCCCAAACGAATTTGGATCTATAAGAGATGCTGAAGTCGTTCAGCTTATTGAATTTATGGCAAAGGATATTCCTTCTTATCAAGATCCATTAAGGAATGGTATCGTCTGGATTGACAAAGAAAGTCAATCTAGGTTCAACAATCCTTTTATTGATTTAGATGAATCAAATCAAAAACAAATTCTAGATGAAATTGCATATTATAACCCAGAAGACAATATGAATGATTTACCTGAACCGGTTCAATGGTTTAATCTTGTTAGAAATTTAACTATGACAGGTTATTTTACATCAGAAGTTGGTATAAAAGAGTTAGGTTATAAAGGTAATTTTCCAAATGTCTGGGATGGAGTCCCTCAAGATGTTTTAGATCAATATGGGCTTGAGTATGATAAAGAATGGCTTGATAAATTTGTAGATCAATCCAAAAGGAATATTACTGCAGAATGGGACGATGATGGAAACTTAATCACATAAAAAAAGCCGCTTTTAAGCGGCTT
>JAYNRW010000009.1:20011-25366 GCA_038114965.1 Flavobacteriaceae bacterium
AAATTAATTTTCATTTTTCTTCAAGAACGGCTAATGGTTTATCTTTTTCACCAAGCCATGAGACTATAAAAATTAGATCTTCAGATCCTTTGTTTTCTGAAAGATGCCACATATTTGCGACACCTAAAAAAGCTTTATCTCCTGCTTTGTATGTCTGTGAAGTAATGATTGTTTTTTCAGCTCCAATATCATCTAAAGACGTTTCAGAGTCATAATTGACAGTCAACTCACCTTGAACAACATAGGCTATGCCTGTATATGGGTGATAATGCCATGGTGATTTAAAACCAGGTTCCCAACGTTTAATTTGACTTGTTATCGCAGCTTCACCAGTTGGATATGAAAATACATTTCCAAGTGGATCTTCAGTTGCACTAGTCATGATATCACCATTTTCAAATGAAACCATACTATCATTGTCACTTTTAGGAGCCTCAACAGTTGTTTGGCAGGCAGCAACAATAAATAAAGTTAATAAGTATACAATTTTTTTCATTTTTAATTATTTATAATAAATATAAAAAAAAACTCCTTAGAAGAGGAGTTTTTTAGTGGTACCTCGCAGAATCGAACTGCGGACACAAGGATTTTCAGTCCTTTGCTCTACCAACTGAGCTAAGGTACCCAATTTTCAAGATGCAAATATAATCGTTTTGATAAATAAATGAAAAATAGCCAAACTTATTTACATTTGCCTTTCAGTGAGTAATTTATTAATTGATATTGGTAATACATTTTCAAAAATTGCTGTTTTTGAAAATAATGAGATAATTTATGAATCCAAGGCTAAGATCATTGAAATCAATTTTATCAAAGATTTAATAAATAAGTATAGAGTAAAAAACACAGCAATTTCAAACGTAGGTTCACCCAATGATGAGCTATTTTCAGTTTGTAAAGAAAAATCTAATCTGTATTCTTTCACTGAAGATATTAAAATGCCTATTACAAACCCTTACAATCATGGATTAGTTGGTGATGATAGACTCGCATTGGTTTTATCAGCATATTCTGATTACCCTGATGATAATGTTTTAATCGTTGATATGGGAACATGTATTACTTATGATATAAAAACAAATCAAAACCTTTATCAAGCTGGAGGAATTTCACCGGGCTTAGAATTGAGACTTAAATCTTTAAGTTCTGGAACTTTTAAGCTTGACAAAATCACTCCAAAATATCCTAAATTGCTAATAGCACATGACACGAAAAGTTCAATAAGTATTGGTGTTTTAAAAGGTATTCAGAACGAAATTGAAGGATTTATTGAAAACTACAAAACTGAATATAATAACCTAAAAGTTATAATTTCTGGTGGTGATTCAAATTTTTTGTATGGTAAGATAAAAAACACCATATTTACAAATTCAAATTTTATATATAAAGGTTTGAATTTTTTAATAGAACACAATCAAGTTAATGAATAGATTTTTACTATTAATCTTACTAGTTTCTTTTTCAGTATCATCTCAAAAACTAAGTTATTCGCCATACTCATATTTTGGAACTGGTGATACAGCTTTTTCCTCTACTGCTGAGAATCAAATGATGGGGGGATTATTAGTCTATTATGATAGTACTCATGTTAATCTCAATAATGCTGCTTCTCTTTCAAAATTAAAATTTGTGAATTATAGTTTAGGAGTTGATTTAAAAAGCACTTCTTTTAAAAATGATAATACTAATGAAAAGTCAACTGTTACAGGATTAAAATACATTGCAGTTTCAGTTCCAGTTGTTTATGGAGTTGACAGAAAAAAACTTTTTTCATTTTCATTTGGTCTAAAACCTGATACTTCTGTAGGCTATTTGCTTGAAAGCAACTATGAAGATGCAACCCCTCCTGAACTAAATAGGTTTGAAGGTGATGGTGGAATTAATACTGCTTTCTTGTCTGTTGGGTTTGAAGTTTTGAAAAACTGGGGACTAGGAGTTTCTACATCTTATGCTTTTGGAAGTATAAATCATTATCATTCTAAATTTTTAAAGGATATCGAGCTTTATACTAAAGTTTCTAATGAATCGTCATTAAGCGGTATTAATTTGAGTCTATCATCTGTTTATCAAACTAAAATATCTGATAAATTATTGTTGAAAAGTTCATTTAGTTACACGAGAGATTCAGAACTTAAATCAAAAAATTCACAATCTATTGCAACATTAAAACAAGATGGTGGATATGGCGGAGATTCCGAACAAATTAATCTTGAAGCTCTTGGATTAAAAGAAACAACTTTCCTTATTCCTCAATCAACTAGTTTTGGATTAGGACTGGGACATGATAAAAAATGGTTCTTTGGTTTCAGTTACAAACAGCAAAAGGGAGGTGGTTTCAAAAATCAGTTGATGAACCTTGATAACGTTGAATTTAAAAGTTCTAAACAATATTCAATCGGTGGTTTTTATTTACCTAAATATGACTCTTTCACTAATTATTTTGATACTGTAACTTACAGATTTGGAGTTAGATACCAATCTGGTGGTCTATATGTCAATAATGAGCAGATTAATGATTTTGGTATAAATTTTGGTCTAAGTTTACCACTAGCCAATTTATCAAGTGCCAACGTTGGTGTTGAGTTGGGTCAAAGAGGTACAAATAATTCTGGTCTAGTTAAAGAAAATTACTTCAGTATAAAACTTGGATTTACATTAAATGATCTTTGGTTTATAAGAAGTTTATATAATTAAAAAAAAGATTATGAAATTTAAATTTTTATTGATTTTATTTTTTTCGTTTAGTTTACAAACTTCTCATGCTTCAGAAGATTGTATGAGTAATTTATCAATTTTCGCAGAATACTATAAGGTTAAAAATTATGATTCTGCATATGAACCATGGATGAAAGTTAGACAGGAATGTCCTAAAATTAATGCAGCTATCTATTCTTATGGAAAAAGAATGTTAGAGCATTTTATAAAGAATTCCGAGGGTGATCAGAAACTTGCTTACCAAAAAGATCTTATTAGGCTTTATGATGAATGGCTAGTTAATTTTCCGATAGTAAAAGGTAGAAATATTACAGGTGAGATTATGTCTAACAAAGCACAAGCATTGTTAGATAATAAACTTGCTTCCAAAATTGAAATTTTTAACACTTTTGATATGGCTTACTCCTCTGATAGAGCTAGTTTTGATGATCCTAAGCCACTGTATAGCTATTTTAAAACATATTTTGAATTATATAAAGAGAATGCTGATGAAGTCACTTTATCAAAAGTATTTGATAAATACGAAGATATCTCTGAAAGATTTGAGGAGGTAATTGATGGTTATGCAAAACAATTAGCTGTAATTCTTAAGAAAGAAGAATCTGGCCAACCATTATCATCAAGAGAAAAATCTCTCAAAAGAGCATATGGAATTAATTCTAATGCTTCTGTTACATATCTAAATAACCTTAATGCTATTATTGCAAAAGAATCTACTTGTGAAAACTTAATTCCTCTCTACAGGAAAAACTTGGAAGAAAATAAAACCAATGCTGTTTGGTTGAACAGAGCTGCAAGTAGAATGGATAGTAAAGATTGTTCGGATGATCCTCTTTTTGTTGAATTGGTTGAATTGCTTCATAATCTCAACCCTTCTGCAAATTCAGCCTACTATTTAGGCCTTCTTAATGATAAAAAAGGCGATATAAACGAAGCTTTAAAATTCTACAATGAGTCAATTGAACTTGAGACAGATAATATTAAAAAATCTAGAATATTATTTAAAATTGCTTCAAAATTCAAAAAAACTAATCAATTTTCAAAGTCTAGAAATTATGCGAGAAAGGCTCTTGAATATCAGCCATCGATGGGTGCTGCGTATCTGTTAATTGCTAATTTATATGCGTCCAGTGCAAATAACTGTGGAAATTCACAATTTGAAAAAAGAGCAGTTTATTGGTTAGCTGCAAAAGAAGCGAGAAAAGCTGCTAATGTTGATGCTAGCATTAAAAAAATAGCTACTAGAACTGCTGAGAGTTATGAGGGTCGAGCACCTACCAAAACTGATATATTTACAGAAGGAAATGCAGGCCAAGTTATCAGATTTAGTTGCTGGATAGGACAATCTGTTACAGTTCCTAGTCTCTAATGAACATTAGATTATTAGTTTTATTATTAGCTATCATAAATTTCTCTTGCGAAAGCTATTTTGATGATGTTAAAAAAATTAATATTGAAGAATTAATTCCTGCTGGTAAAACTGAAAATTTTGTTTTAAGATATACAGACTCTGCTAATCTAAAAGCAATTCTCAAATCACCCCTAAATATTGATTATACTAATCAAAAATTTCCTTATTCTGAATTTCCAAATGGAATCAACATTGAATTTTTTGATTTAAAAGAAGGTTCAACTAAAGTTTCTGCTAATTACGCTATAGTTTATTACAGAACAAAGATTGTAAGTTTAGAAGGAAATGTAATTATTGAATCCCCTGATAGTACCTTTGTAAAATCTGATCAAATATTTTGGGATCCTGATCAAGAATGGTTATTTACAGAAGAAAAAATTGTATTCTCTAGCAATGATTATAATATTAGAGCAGAAAAAATGGATGCTGACCGTTCCTTTAAACTGTTAAAAACTGGTAAATTAGATGGTAGTTTTTTATTTGAAGATCAACAATAGCTTATGAAATACCCTCCAATTTTTGATTATATATATTTATTTATAGCAGTTTTTATTTTTTCAGATATTTTAATTTTTAAAAGCTCAGTATCAGAAAATCAAATTTTACTTTTTTTTGGTATTCTTTCCCTGTTTATGTTTTTTTTCAGAAGACATTACAGAAAAAAATTTAATAACAGAAAGTAGGTTTATAATACTTATTTATTAATCTGGATATTCTTTAGTTGAATAGTTGTATTCTTTCAACGATAATTTGTATTTTCGTTTCCTAATTTTTTGATTATGGCTGTATTAGGTAGTTTAAGAAAAAATTCTTTTGTTTTGATTGCAGTATTTGGAATGGCTCTTTTTGCCTTTGTAATTGCTGGAGTTTTTGATGGTAATTCTTTTCAATCTCAAGAACCAATAGGTGAAATAAATGGTGAAAGTGTTTCATTAACTGATTTTAGAAGACAAGTAGAGCTATATCAGAAAACCTATAATTTTAATGATCTTCAGGCTATTACTACTGCATGGGATCAATCCGTTAGAAATGAGTTACTAAGTCAGGAAATTGAAGAATTAGGAATTGCTTCCGGAAAAGATCATTTAGAGTTTTTTCTTGCATCTAATCCAAATTTTAATAATGATCCCAGATTTGTAAATGATGCTGGTATTTTTGACCTCGATAAGTTCAGCAACTTTATTGCTGAGTTAAAAGACTTTAATCCTGAAGCTTATATACAATGGAGC
>JAYNRW010000010.1:0-24241 GCA_038114965.1 Flavobacteriaceae bacterium
TTTTACATCTGAACTTTTAAGAAAAGTAAGTAAGTCTGACACATATAATGGTTTAAATTCAGATCAAGTATTTTTATCAATTTTAAGAAATCCTATAGCTTGGTATTCAGAGCCAATTATTTATTTAAAAAAAGGAAATGATAGTATAAGGAGTATTATAGGCATTGAAAAAGATCAGAAATATGCTTCATTTATTGATTTTTTTGATGGACAGGGTAATTATAAAATTTCTCAATACCTAGAACAAGCTTATAAATCATCTTTACCTAATCAATTTGAAAAGGACTTCATTGAGACTGACAGAAAGGTTAATTTATTGTTTTCAGCGCTTGAGGGAGAAATTTTGAAAATTTTTCCAGTTCCTAATGATTTAAATAATAGGTGGATTTCAACCTCTGAAGTTCCTTCTGAAAACTATGAGACAGTTGATGCTCTTTTTGCAACTAATATAATACCACTCTATATAAAAGAGTTAGATAACTCAGTTGCATCAAATAATTATGAAAATGCTGAGAAAATACTAGAAAGTATAAAAGGATTTCAAGTTAAATATGGAAAGGAAATACTACCCTCTGAAGATAAGATCAAAGCCGAAATTCTCTACAACAAATATGATGTATTTAAAAACTTGTTTTTGTATTATTTCCTAGCAGGTTTAGTCTTCTTTTTGTTTATAATTTTTCAAATTTTCACTACTAGCAATAAAATCAATCGTGTATTTAAATATTTATTTAAAGGTTTTAGATCAATAATATTTGTATTGTTTATTGTCCATACTTTCGGATTAATTGCAAGAGGCTACATCTCCGGTCATGCACCTTGGAGTGATGCTTATGAATCTATGATTTATGTTGCTTGGGCTACAATGGGAATTGGTTTATTATTTGCCAGAAAGTCTGACCTAACTTTAGCTTCAACATCTTTTGTTACTTCAATGATTTTAATGATTGCTCATTGGAATTGGATGGATCCTTCAATAGCTAATCTTGTCCCTGTGCTGGATAGTTATTGGTTAATGATACATGTTTCTGTTATCGTTGGTAGTTATGGTCCGTTTACTCTTGCAATGATATTAGGAATTGTTGCATTAATTCTTATGATTTTAGCAACTAAATCAAATTCGTCGATTATTAAAAATAAGCTTGCTGAGATAACAATTATTAATGAATTAGCAATAACTATCGGACTTATAATGTTAACCATTGGAAATTTTTTAGGTGGAATGTGGGCTAATGAGAGTTGGGGTAGATATTGGGGCTGGGATCCTAAAGAAACATGGGCACTTATTAGTATTCTTATTTATGCTTTCGTTTTGCACATGAGGTTAATTCCCAAAATGAGAGGACAATGGTTATTTAATTTAATGTCAATTATTGCTTTTGCTAGTATTGTAATGACTTATTTTGGAGTTAATTTTTATTTAGTTGGCCTACATTCATATGCAAGTGGTGATAAGGTAATTACACCAAACTTTGTTTATTATTCAATTCTTTTTGTCTTTGTATTAGGGTTAATTTCTAAGTTTAAATACAACAAGTTTTTAGTTAAATAAAAAGGGAATAATATTTGTTTATTACTTTTAAGTATTGAAATGAAGAAATTTTTAGTAGTATTATTGGTTTTATTTGTTAGTAATTCTTTTTCTCAAGTAGAAAACAGTACTAGAAAAATTGACATTAAACCTCCAAAGACTTCAGTTAATATTCCTCCGGTAATAAATAAGAACCCTAATTCTTTCACATTTAAAAAGATTGAAAAGAAAAAAGATGAAAAAGGTTTTATGATTGCTGATAATGAGTATTTCTTAAATCCTGGTGACACATATCTAAAAAGACTGAATAAGGAAAAAGAAAAGAATCCAAATAATTATACTGGTGATGCCTATCTAGGAGATGTAAAGACTATTTCAAAAACTGCTAATATTGTATGTAGAGATTTTGAATATGTTGATGGTGATAGGGTTTCGATAATGGTAAATGACGAGATTGTTGTTCAAAACCTAACCCTTAATTCTTCTTTTAGAGGTATTAACCTAAAATTAAAGGAAGGTTTTAATAAAATTGACTTTATAGCGTTAAATCAAGGTGATTCTGGCCCAAACACTGCTGAGCTAAGAATTTACGATGATAATGATGTTTTAATTTCTTCAAATCAATGGAACCTAGCTACTGGTGCCAAAGCAACTTTAATCATTGTTAAGCAATAGTCCTTACCGCAAGTACTGATTAATTCGTAAATTTGCAATCTAACAACAATTAATTATGAAAAATACAATCTATTTATTGAGTTTTTTGTTCGTTTTTTCTTTGAATGCCCAAAAGAATAAAAACGGAACTATTTATGATAAGCACCCAGGAATAGAATTAGTAGCGTCATTCCATCAAGCTTATGCGTCAGGAGATATAGATAAAGCGGCTTCGCTTTTACATGACGATGTGAGATGGTTTGATGGTAATTCTGAAAATAAAGATGCTCAAGGTGGAACCAAAAATAATGTTTTGAATAATATTAGATGGTTTAAAAATTATTATGATTATGTTTCCTTCAATGACACAGAAGGTGCATATCCTGATGCTCTAGAATATAAAAAATCTGGAAATTGGGTACAATCTTGGTTTCATGTTTATGGAGTTCATAAAAATACTGGTGTTGAGTTAGATCATCCTGTGTTAAGAATTTATAGATTAAATGAAGATTCTTCTCTAATTACAGCTATTATAGAATACAGTAATAAAAGAAACTTTGGAATGATAGCTGATGCCCAAACTGACAGAAAAAATGGTATTGTTTACAATAGTCATGAAAACATTAATACAGTAAGAAAATTTATGTATTCATTCTTAAATAAAGATTATGATAGAGCTTATTCCTTTTGGCATGAAAATGCAGTTATTAGAAATATTAATTTACCTTGGGGAACTTCTTTGACCCTTGAAGAAGCAAAGCAAGGAAATTCAGAATTATTAGAAAATTTTGAATTAGATGCAGTTGATGAAATTGGTTATCCAGATTACATTGAATATGACTGGAGAGATAGTAAAAATGTTTTATCATGGTGGATGATGAGATTTACAAGAAAGTCTGATGGAAAGAAGGTGAATGTTCCTTTACACCATTCTTTTGATTTTGATTCTGATGGAAAAATTATAAGTTCTTGGTCGTATTGGAATCAATCATTGTTTGAATAATATTTTATTTATTTATATTAAAAAAACCTGCTTAATTGCGGGTTTTTTTATATTTAATTATTGACAATAATTAATAAATACAGAAATTTTCTTTTTCAAACGAAAAATTTAAATTTTGATTCATATTCAAAACTTCATGACTGGAGTATTAATTATCAGGAAGAGTTCTGGATAAGTATTATTGATTTTTTTAAAATTAAATTCTCTAAACAAACTAGAGGTTTTCATTTAGATAATGATAAATTCTATAATTCTAAATGGTTTTATGATTCTACATTAAGTTACTCGGAAAATATTTTTAATTCATACTCCGATGAAATACCTGCTATTAAATATCAAAGTGAAGAAAAAGAACTTGTTTCGATTTCATGGAATGCACTAAAAGCTAAAACTTTAGAGTTTCAAAAAATATTATTGAGTTATAATATAAAAAAAGGAGATAGAGTTGTTGCATATTGTGGTAATACTCCTGAAACTATTGCCGCTTTTTTAGCTACAAATTCTTTAGGTGCTATTTGGTCGTCTTGTTCTCCAGACTTTGGATATGATGCTGTTAACGAAAGATTTGAAATTATTAAACCCAAGTTTATATTTTTTCATTCTTCATATTCCTATAATGGTAAAATATTTTCTCTGCAACCAAAAGTTGATAGAATTATTAAAAATATTAATTCAATTAAACATTCAATTGATTTAAATCTTCATAAAAATTTTAATGAAATAAATAATAGTGTTCAACTAAAATTTAGTAGTGTAAATTTTAACCATCCTATTTGGATATTATTTTCGTCTGGAACAACAGGTAAGCCTAAAGCAATAGTTCATAGAACTGGCGGAATTATTTTAGAACATTTTAAAGCTTTAGGTATTCATCAAAATGTTAAGAAAGGAGATAATTATTTTTGGTATTCAACTACTGGATGGATGATGTGGAATTATTCCTTAAGTAGTTTGATGCTAGGAGCAACATTATCTATATTTAATGGTTCTCCAAACTATCCTAATTCTACTGTATTATGGGATTTTGCAAAAAAATCTAAAATTGATCATTTCGGACATGGTGCTGTTTTTTTTCAATCTCAGGTGAATAAAAATTCTAAAAAAATAAATGATTTAAAATTTAAATCTATAGGATCTACAGGATCTCCTTTATATAAAGAAACAAATATAAAACTAAACAAGTTGTTTCCTGAAACTGAGATAATTTCTTTAAGTGGTGGAACTGATGTGTGTAGTGCTTTTATTGGAGGTAACTCTGAAATGAATCAAGTGCCTGGTCAAATTAGATGTAAAATGCTTGGAGCACCAGTAGAGGTTTATGATGAAAAAGGAAATAAAGTAGAGGAGGAGGTAGGTGAATTAGTTTTAACCAAACCATTTATAACTATGCCTATATATCTTTGGGATGATCATGATTTTAATAAATATTTAAAAAGTTACTTTTCCAAATATCAGAATATTTGGAATCATGGTGATTGGGTAACAGAAAAAAATAATGGTGGATTTATTGTCCATGGTAGATCAGACTCAACATTAAATAGGTTTGGTGTTAGAATTGGATCTTCTGAAATCTATAGTTTAATTGAAAAGAATAAAAAAATAGAAGATTCTTTGATTATTCATTTAGACTCAATTGAAAATGATTTACTTATTTTATTTATAGTTTCTAGAGATAAATTTGATTCTGATCAAATCAAAAAACATATTAAAGAAAATAGATCTCCACGTCACGTACCTGATAAAATTTATTGTTGTCCAGCAATTCCGTATACAATTAGTGGAAAAAAATTAGAAGTTCCAATTAAAAAAATTTTAAACGGTGAAAACCCCAATAATGTGTTAAGCTTGGACTCATTAAAAAATCCTGAATCTATTGAATGGTTTATTAATTTTAGAAAAAAAGAACTTAATATTATTTAAAATTGTTAAGAAGCTTTGATTGTTCTTCAATTGAATTAATAAATTCTTTCTTCAAATTTGAAACTAATTCTTCAACACTTGGACAATCATCTATACTAGTGACTCCTTGACCTGCAGACCATATGGTTTTCCATGCTTTTGCCTCTGCTTGGGCTGCATCAAGTTCTTCACCAAAGTCTATTTTTTTTGATTTATTCCACATATCTTCTGTAATACCCATTGCCTCAAGACTAGGTCTTAAAAAATTTGCATTTACACCAGAAACTGCAGCAGTGTAAACAATATCATTCGCTGTTGAATCAATAATCATTTTTTTATAATCTTCATCAGCTAAGCTTTCTTTAGTATTTATAAATCTAGTGCCCATGTAAGCTAAATCTGCACCCATTTGCATAGCTGATGCTATATCTTGACCTGAACTTATACATCCAGATAATAATATAGTTTTCTTAAAGAAGCTTCTAACCTCTGAGATTAACGAAATAGGATTTAGTGTGCCACCATGTCCACCTGCACCTGCTGAAACTACAATCATTCCATCTACACCTGCCTCTGCAGCTTTTTCAGCATGCCTTTTTTTAATTATGTCATGATACACTAAACCGCCGTATGAATGAACAGCACCAACAAGTTGAGAAACAGCTCCAAGTGATGTGATAATGATTGGAACTTTATGTTTTACACATATCATCAAATCATCTTTTACTCTAGGGTTGGTATTGTGAACGATTAGGTTTACTCCAAAAGGAGCTGCTTTCTTCCCTGTTTCTTTTTCAAACTCATCTAACTCCTTTTTTATTTGAATAACCCATTCCTCAAAACCTTCCGTTGTTCTTTGATTTAATGCAGGGAACGTCCCTACAATTCCATTTTTACAACATTCAACAACTAGTTTAGGACCTGAAATTAAAAACATTGGAGCTGCAACAGCTGGAATTTTTAAGTCGGAAAAAAAATCTGGTTTACTCATCATTTATATTTTTAATATCAATTTACCTATTTTTTCTCCGTTGAACAACTTTAGAAATATGTCATGAAAATTTTCTATTCCCTCATATATATCCTCATTAGCAATTAATTCACCGTTCAACATCCAGTCTCTCATTTCTTTTTGAGCAGAAGCATAATCTTTTGCATAATCAAAAACAACCATACCTTTCATTGTAGCTCTGTTTACTAACAAAGAAAGGTAATTGCTTGGACCAACAGGTTTTTGATTGTACTGTGAAATTGCCCCACATATTACTATTCTAGCACCTCGCGAAATAAATATCATCATTTGATTTAAAAGTGTACCGCCTACGTTGTCGAAATAAACATCAACTCCATCTCTACATGCATTTTTTAAATTATTAAAGAAATTTTCATTTTTGTAGTCTAAACATTCATCAAATTTTAAAGTATTTTTTACGTATTCACATTTCTTTGATCCACCTGCTATTCCGATAACTTTACAACCTTTTATTCTGGCTATTTGGCCAACAACACTACCAACAGCACCTGCAGCTGCTGAGACAACTACTGTATCACCTTCTTTTATATTTCCTTCTCTTAAAATTCCAAAATATGCAGTAAAGCCTGGCATACCTAGTACTCCTAAATATGATTGCTTATTAATCTTATTATCGTGAATAATTTGATAATCTTTTCCCTCTGAAATTGTATATTCTTGAACACCTCCCCATCCACTTACATAATCACCAACTTTAAATCTTTCATTATTTGATTCAATTACTTTCCCAACCGTACCAGCTCGCATTATATCACCTATTTGAACAGGAGGTATATATGATTTACCTTCATTTAACCAGCCTCTCATTGCAGGATCTAATGAAATGAATTCATTTTTAACTAATAATTGGTTTTTATCTAATTTAAGATCAAAGTTTTCTTCTTTGAATGACCAAATATCTTTAGTTGGTAATCCTACAGGTCTTTCTAATAATCTTACAGTTCTATTGTTTATTTCCATTTTGGTAATCTTTTTTCTTTAAATGCTTTTACTCCTTCAATAACATCATCTGATTTTTTTAATTCATCCAAGGCATTATTTAACTTTTTAATAATATTATCTTTTATATAAATCTCTTCAAAAACTTTAAGAGCTTTTTTTATTGCGTTGGGAGATCCTAAAGAAATTTCATCAACAATATGTCTTAATTTTTTTTCTATTTGATCATTATTACATACTTCTTGAACCAGGTTTAACTCTTTACATTCACTGGAATCGATTGAGTATCCTCTCATACACCAATCTAGTGCTTTTTTTTCAGGTATAATTCTAAAAAGAGAATCCATAACTTGATAGGGGAATAAACCTCTTTTTACTTCAGGAAGAGTCATTTTTATATCTGGAGTACATATTACATAATTAACGCATGAAACTATCAAAACCCCTCCAGCATGAACGTCTCCATCAATAACTGCAATTTTTGGCTTATGAAGTTTATTAAATATATCGGCAAGAAAAATTTTCCCATCACTTAATTCTTTTAAATCTAGACCAGCACAAAAGGTATCACCAGCGCTTTTGTAAATTACTGCTCGAATTTTATCTGTGTGATTAGCATAATCTGAACAAATAGCCAGCTCTTTTATCATTGTTGGATTTAGAGCATTTTTTTTCTCTGGTCTATTTAATATTATTTCTAAATAATTATCATGAATCTTTACTTTTAAGAATTCAAATTCATCAGACGAAAAATTTTCAATATTATTTTCTTTAACCAACATAATTACAACCTGAATGTACCATAGGATTTAGATCCTTTAATTTTTTCTTTACATATAATGTCTAGACAAAAACTAAGATAAAATCTTGTATCCCTTGGATCTATTACTCCATCATCCATTATTTCAGATGTAGTGTGCCAGACACTAGCTTTTTCTTCAGCTAGGATAATTAAATCTTTTTTGTCTTTATTTAATTTTCTTTTGTCAATTTTTTTATTTGAATTTTTAGCTGCATTTAGTTTAATTATTTCCATAACACCAGCTAATTGTTCTGCACCCATAACACCTGATTTTACATTTGGATAAGTAAAAAGAAATCTAGGATCAAATGATCTTCCACACATTGCATAGTTTCCAGCTCCATATGAGTTTCCTACAATTAGAGTAATATGTGGAACTTCACTACCTGCAACGGCGTGAATTAATTGAGCTCCGTGATTAACCATTCCATTTTGCTCATGTCTTTTTCCTACCATAAATCCTGTAGTGTTATGAACAAATAGTATCGGAATATTATTTTTATTAGCTAGTTGAATAAATTGAGTGGCTTTTTTTGCTGACTCACTAAAAATCACACCATTACTAGCAATAATCCCAATTTGATGATTATTAATTTTTGCCCATCCACATTTCATGGTCACTCCATACTTTTCCTTAAACTCATAAAATTCAGAGTTATCAACAAATCTTACTATAAGATCTCTTATGTCAAAAGGGTTTTTTAAATTATCAGGAATAATACCAAGTATATCTTCTTTTTTAAATAATGGTGGATTAGAGTCTTTAGACTGAGTTTTGTCTTTATCATTAACGTTAATTTCGACAATCTTTCTAGCCATTTTAATAGCATCATCTTCATTTTCAGCTAAAAAATCAGAAACACCTGAAATTGTACTGTGCATTTGTGCTCCACCTAATTCTTCATCTGTTGATTCTTCATTTGTTGCCATTTTCACTAGGGGAGGACCTGCTAAAAAAACTTTAGCCTGACCCTTTTGCATTACAGTGTAATCTGACATGCCAGGTACATATGCTCCACCTGCTGTTGCATTACCAAAAACTACAGAAATTGTCAAGATACCTTCCTTACTTCTTCTAGACATTTCCTTAAACATTGCACCGTAATTATTAAATACTCTGTCTTGATCAGGAAGATTTGCGCCTCCACTTTCAACAAGATTAATAGTAGTAAGTTTATTTTCCTTAGCAATTTGAGATAGCCTTAAATTTTTAAGGCTAGTTGCATAATCAACAGCGCCACCTTTTTTAGTACCAATGTTAGAATTAATAATACAAGGCTTATTTGAAACATAACCAATACCAGCAACAGTCGTTCCTCCAGGACCAAAACCTCCTTCATGTTTTAGACCAGCTAGAGGCATCAATTCCATAAAATCACTGTTTTTATCAATTATTTTAGCAATTCTTTCACGAGCAAGAGACTTACCTCTTTCCTTAGCCTTTTTAAGCGCACTTTCATTTCCTTGAACCTTACTTAGCTCAAGATTTGACTCAAGTTTTTCAATCAGATTTAGCATCCCATCTTTGTTGAGTTTAAAAGATGCACTTTTTTCATTAATAGTTGATTTAAACTTTTTCATTTTGAAATGGCTTACTAAGATAATCATTTATTACAGTAAATAATTGTGATAAAATCTTAATAAAATTATCTCAAAAATAAATTGTTATATTTATCGATTATGGAAAATAAACACTACGACTTTCCTTTTTACAAGTGGGAAAAAGAAAAAGCAAATGACCCCTTTTTAAGACAGCCATTTGGCGATAACTGGGAGGAGTATACATGGTCTGAAGTTGGTATTATGGCAAGAAAAATTGCTTCTGCAATAGAGTCCTATAACTTACCTCCTAAATCACATATTGGATTAATTTCTAAAAACTGTAGAGAATGGATTATTGCTGATTTAGCAATTATGATGTCAGGGCATATTTCTGTACCCTTTTTTCCAACACTTAAGTCTTATGAACTTGAAAAATTAATTGATTTTGGTGAAGTTAAATTAATGTTTGCCGGTAAGCTTGAGAATTGGGAGGAACAAAGCAAAGGAGTTAAAAATATTCCAATAATATCTTTTCCATTATATGAGAATCATTCTCCTATCCCAAATTCAGTTAATTGGAATGACTTACTAAATAAATTTGAACCGAAGACTGAAAATTATCATCCTGAAATGGATGATATATGGACAATTATTTTTACATCAGGAACTACAGGTGATCCGAAAGGAGCAGTTTTAGATTATAAAACTGTTTATTTAACTAAAATAATTATTGAAAGTGAAGTTAATCCGCTTAAGGTAGATAGAGATGGAAATAATAGTTTTATCTCATACATGCCACTAAATCATATTTTTGAAAGAGTAGTAATAGAATTTTCATGTTTGCGTTATGGCGGGACTATTTCTTTTGTTGAATCACTCGAATCTTTTGGTAAAAATCTTTCTGATGTTCAACCCACAACTTTTGCTGGAGTACCTAGAATTTATAATAAGTTCAAGGAAAAAGTTTTAGAGAAAATGCCTCAAAAAAAATTAGATTTATTTTTAAAAATTCCGATTTTATCTTCAATTGTAAAGAAAAAGATTAAAAAATCACTAGGATGGACAAATGCTAAAGCTATTCTTAGTGGTGCTGCTTTTTTACCTCAAGCATTAATAGATTGGTATCAAAAACTAGATGTTTATATACTTAATGGTTATGGTATGACAGAGAACTGTTGTGTTTGTTCATATTTAGATACAAAGAAGACAGATGGTGTCGGATCTGTTGGAGTCCCATGGGATGCTGTTGAGGTAAAGATTGATGAAGAAGGTGCAATATGGAATAAAAGTCCTTATTTATTAAGGGAATATTACAAAAATAAAGAGCTTACTGATGAAGTACTTAAAGATGGTTGGTTCAACACGGGTGATAAGGGTTATGTTGATGACGATGGTTATTTATTTATCACTGGAAGGGTTAAAGATATTTTTAAGACTTCAAAAGGAAAATACATAGAACCATCTGTTATGGAAGCTGAATTTGAAAAAGCAAACCTCTTTCAACAGATCTGTATTGTTGGTTTAGGTCTTCCTCAGCCAATATTACTTGGTGTACCAAATGATTTGTCAAAATCAAATAGAGAGAAAACCTCAGAAAAAATGAATTCTTTTCTAGAAAAAGTTAATTCTACTTTAGATGGGTATAAGAAAATTAAGAAGGTAGTTTTTGTAAGAGATGAGTGGACACCAGATAATAATCTTACCACTCCAACTTTAAAGATAAAGAGAGCTAAAATTGACGAAGAATTTTCAAAAAATTACGAATCTTGGTACAACTCCTCAGAAACGATTATTTGGCAATAATTAATTTACAGGGAAAGCAAAAATTGTAATATTTTTAATTTTCTCATAAAATATTGCTAAATTACACCCAAATTTAAGCAACTATGAAAAATTACAATTATCTGATTTTGCTATTCGTTCTATTGTTTTCGTTCAATTTAACTGCTCAGCAAAACAGTGAAGAAGTCACTGCTGCCTCAAGAACAGCTGAGAAACTTGACGAAGCTAGTAACTCTACAACAATCATTACAGAAAAGGAAATTTCAAGTAAAAAATCCTTTAATGTATTAAGTTTATTGGAAAGTACTGTTGGTGTTAATGTCTCTAGACAAGGTGTTAATAGCTTCAATGTCTCACTTAGAGAAGGTGTTGATATTTTTTCTACTAGAGCTGTTTTACTGTCTGATGGTAGAGAATTAAACACATATGGTTTAAACTTCTTTGATGCATCTGCTTCAACATTATCTGGACTTGATATTGCCAGAGTAGAAGTTGTAAGAGGATCTTCTTCTGCTGTCTACGGACTTGGAGCAAGCTCAGGTGTTATTAGTTTTACTACTAAAAATCCATTTGATTATGCTGGAACTACAATTCAGGTTTCTAGTGGAGGGATTACTAAATATGGTGGATCTATCTTAGCTGGAAGTGCTAAAAATGTTCAGTCAAATTGGAATTTATTAGATGTAAACTTTAGACATGCTGATCATAATGAAGATAAAAGCTTTGGTTACAAGATTAATGCAAGATATTCTGAAAATTCAGATTGGCTTGTAGGTGATCAAACATCTCAGGCTATAGGTGGTGAATTACCAGTTATGCATTCTTTCAATTTTGACACTTCTCTATATTTTAAAGGTGAAGATTATGATTTAACAACTACATTTGGATTAAACGATTCTGAAAACATTTCGAGAAGAAAAATGTGGGGTGAAGAAAAAAGAGGAGTTTCAAGTAAGTTTTTTAATGTTAAAGTAAATTCTGGAAACTTTCATGCTCAATATAATTATGTACAAAACGATACAAAAGAAAACTATAACTATTGGATAGGAGCTGATCATGGAATTGACAGCAAACAATCTCACTTTCAACTAGGATATGAATTATCATTACCAAGTCTTAATACAGAATTAAATTTTGGTGCTGATAACAGATTAATAAAATTTGATACTGGAGGAAAAGTATTCGGTAGCTACGAAGACGAAGATGATTTCAGAACAATAGGTGCATTTGTTTCTTCAAAAACAAAGCTGTTTGACAATGTTGATGTTCTTTTTCAAGGAAGATACGATCATTTTAATGTAATTAATGAAGGTGCATTTTCACCTAAGGGTGTAATTTTCGTAAAAGACAATACAGGCGGAACACTAAGATTAAGTATGAGTCAATCTAATAATCCTGACGATGCCTACACATTATTCAGCGATTTTGCTATTCAATCATTGGGAACTGATGGTAGTTACATGGGACCTTATGGTAATAAAAGAGCCCTTACATTTAATAATCCAACCTGGAGACCTTGGCCATCGTTAGAAGGTTTTGTTAATTTACATCCAACTCCAAGACTAGATATTCTTGGAATTAGTCACTTTCATGTGATGTTAGGTGTATTACAGCCTTTTGCTCAAACTATGATTCAAACTGCGATGGCTACTGGAAACATGTTGTTACTATATCCAGTTCAAAATATAGAACTAGTTATTGGCAGCATGCTAAGTGATGCTAACTATACTGATTTCATTTTACATGATGGTTTAGGTAATCCAATGGATCTAAAAGGTAGTGACACATCACAATTATCAACTGAAACAACATATGAATTAGGATATAGTAATACTATTGGCGACAAGTTTTCATATTCTGTTGATGTTTATAATATTCAAAAAAACAACATAGTTGGTATGAGACAAGTTACTCCTCATGTTGCAATTGATCCTGCAACATTAGGTGCTGAATTTGGATTTAATTTAGCTAATACTGCTTATGGATTATATTTAAACGCTGGTTTACCTGTTGCTACTGCTGCTGCTTTAGCTAACGTTTATGCTGCTGTTGGTGGACAATTTGCTGCAGGATTTGCTGCTGGAATTCCATCTTTAGGATTGGTTCAAGCTGATCAATCCCCTAATGATATTCACAGATTATACTGGAGTCACTATAATTTTGGAGAAATTAATTACTGGGGTGCTGATATAGCTACTAATTATGAAATAAACAGTGCTGCATCTTTATATGCAAATTATTCATTCATTAATCAAACTGAGTTTACTAGAGAAGATGTTGGCCCAGATGAAACTTCACCAGATGTATATCATCTTAATATTCCTAAACATAGAGTAAAAGCTGGTTTTGCTTACAATCCTGATAAAGGGCTCAATTTTGGTCTTTCATTCAGATATCAAAACTCTATGAATATTAATACTTTAAATTCTGGTAATTCAAATCTATTTTGGTTTGATGGATTTGTTCCAAAGAGAACTGTTTGGGATATGAATGTAGGAATGCCTATAACATCTAAAACAAGAATTGACTTAACGGTTGATAATATATTAGGTAAAAAATATCAAACATTTGTTAATATGCCTATGATAGGTCAACAAGCATTGTTTACATTAACTCATAATTTTTAAGAGTTGAAAACAGATAAAATAGCTTTGGTCACAGGATCAGGGCAAGGTATAGGAAGAGCAACGGCAGTTGCTCTTTCTGCTTTTAGTCACGTTATTGTTGCTGATATTGACAAAGTATCTGGAGATGAAACAGTTTCAATCATCAATAAAAAAGGTGGTTCATCCAGATTTGTTTGTTTAGATGTATCAGATTCTGATAGCATAACAGAATTATTTTTAAATATTTCTTCTAATGAAAATAAATTGGATTATGCAGTAAATAATGCAGGCATTGGAGGAGAAATGAAACTTATTCATGAACTAGATTTAGAGGATTGGGATAAAATTCTTAAAATAAATTTAACGGGTGTATTTCTTTGTATGAAACATGAAATTAAACTAATGCTCGATAATAAGTTTGGTAGAATTGTTAATGTCTCATCTATGGCAGGAACTTATGGTTTTTCTAAGGGTTCGTCCTACAGTGCTACAAAGCACGGTGTAATAGGTTTAACTAAAAGCGCAGCAATTGAATATGGTTCTGAAAATATTCGAGTTAATTCAGTTTGTCCAGGTTTTGTTCAAACAAAAATTCTTGATAACATTCCTGATTATGTCCTTGATTTCAATAAAAAGTATAGAGTTCCTATGAAAAGAATTGGAAAACCAGATGAAGTTGCTGAATCAATATGTTGGTTGCTATCTGAAAAGTCATCTTTTACTAATGGACACTCTCTATATATAGATGGAGGATTCTCAGTTGGATAATAAATATTATGAATAATAAACCATATAAAACAACTTTTAAGAATTTAAAGGAAATGTCCTTACATGTTGGAAAAGAATTGGGATTAACTGACTGGGTTGAGATCAAACAATCAGATATAAATACTTTTGCAAAACTTACTGAAGATGAGCAGTGGATTCATATTGATAAAGAGAAATCTGAAAAATATTCCCCATATAAAAATACTATTGCCCATGGTTTTATGATTCTTTCTTTTTCTACAAAATTTGCATATGAAACTTATGCAATTGATAGTGTAAAAATGGGACTAAATTATGGTTTAGACAGAGTAAGATTTCCTTCTGCTACACCATCTGGGGGAAAGATCAGAGCTAGAGTCTCATTATTAGAAATGGATTATAATAGCGGAAATTCGAAATATAAAATCGGTTTAACCATTGAATTGAAAGATCAAGAAAAACCTGTCTGTGTAGCTGAGTTTTTAGCAATGGCTTACGAATAATTACTCTAATTTATTCTTTAATACATAAAATTTATAAATTTGAAAAAAACAATAACTATGAAAAATTACATTTTAATTTTATTATTAGCAGTTTTCACTTTTTCATGTGAAACTACTAATGCTCCAGTTGACAATCCTGCAGCTGGTTATTTAGCTACTGCCGATGGTAGATCTGATGCCAGAGATGCTGATCCTGCTAACTTGGACATTATCGATAAGTATCTTGATGCTCATAATAGTAAAGATCTTGAAGCTATATTCAATATGGAGGCTGACTCTACTAAACAATTTGGACAATTCTTTGTATATGGTCCAAGAGGTGAATTTTTACAAACAAGAGAAACACATAAAGACTTTTTAGCTGGATGGTTTGAATCTAATGATCCAAAATGGAATACCTTTTTCTCATATTCAATGAAAGTTGATGGACAAGTAGGTGAGTGGGTAATTACCGGACACACACTAACTCAAAATATTGATGGGAATGAAGTAACATCATACGATATCGCTGATTTTTATATAGAAGATGGAAAAATTGGTGGTTTTTGGGTTTACACTAGAGCTGAAGTACCTCAAGAATAAATGTTTTAAACAACTTAAATAATTACTAAAAACTATGAAAAAATACATTTTAATTTTATTACTAGCAGTTTTTACTTTTTCATGTGAAACTGCCCCAAAAGAAGTAGAATTAGGTCCTGCACCTGGTTATTTAGCTACTGCTGATGGAAAAATTGATGCAAGAGATGCTGATCCTGCTAATTTAGAGATCTGGGAAAAATACATTGAAGCCCACAATAACAGAGATTATGAAACAATTGCATTAATGAATCATGATTCAATTGTTTTAAATCTTGATGATGGAACAGACATCATTGGAAACGACAATCACATAGATGCCCTGAAGGCTTATATTGATGGTACTAATCCTACATGGAATATTTTCTTTTCATATACAATGCACGTAGAGGGACAAAATGGTGATTGGGTTATTGCAGGTCACAATATAACTGAAACGGTCGATGGAGTAGAATCTAATCCCTGGATTATTGCAGATACATTCATTGTTGATGGAAAAATTAGAAGAATTATTGGATACAAAAAAAATAATCAATAATCAGAAAACTCTAATAAGTTAATTAGGAGGAGTTTTAAACTCCTCTTTTTTTTTGTAAATTATTGATATGGATAGAAATAGTTCACTCGATGACTTTATTAATCATCTTCAGGAGAGGATTGATAATGAAGATTTTAGAAATTCAGTTGAGAAAATTACTTTTTTGACTACACTTCATGTTATTAAAAAAAATATTGGTGAAAAATGAATAGATTTTAAAGTTCTTTTTTCCAAAAAGCAATTCCACCAGCTTGTTTACCTACTTCGACTGAATCTATCAATTCATAGCTTTTTAGGCTTATAACATCAACTTTTCCAGGCTCACCTCCAATACCTTCAACTGAGATAAAAGCATATTGATTATCAGGTGAAATAGCTATCCCGTGAGAAACACTTGTTGTATTTTCAATTAAACCTAATAGCTTTTTATCTTCTAAATCCCATATCGCTGTTTTTCCTTCACTTTTTATAGTTCCTACCAATAACTTTCCATCTGGTGATATTTCTAGATTATAAGGTCCTTTACCAGTTTTAAATCTATCTGAAACCTTCCAATTCTCTAAATCAACTTCAATAACTTCATCAGAACCATTTCCAGCTATATAAGCTAAATTAAGAATTGGATGAGGTATAACCCAGGTAGGCTTAACCATTGAATGTTTCATTCCTTCCATGGTCATCATTTTATTTTCTTTCTTATCCATCATTTTATCATTCATTTTCATATCATGATTCATATTTCCATGATCCATTTTGTTATGTCCCATCTGCTTATTATCATTCATCATGTTTTCAAGATCTAATACTCTATTTACTTTAAGGCTTAAAGCATCAATTTCAAATAATTCACCTGACATCATAGCAACTGAATATTGATATAAACCATCAGAGGAAATTCTCGATCCGTGAGGCATTGAACCAGTTTGAATTTTTAGTATTTCAGTCATGGTCTCAGGGTCAACTACCGAAACTGTTGAGGGTTTCATATCCCCGTGTAAATTGAAATTAACACAATAAAGAAATCCCGTAACAGTTGAAATCTGCATTGTGGCAGGAAAAAGCCCTAATATTGTTTCATCCACTATCTCATTAGTTTTGGTAGAATACTTTACAAGTTTACCAAAAGGATTTCCATGAGCTAAAGACAAATACCAATAATCTCCACTAGGATCGACAGTAATTCCGTGTGGACCTTCAATTTCTGTAGGGAATGTACCAACAGTTATCCTATCAACCTCCTCAATTTCATTTTTATCAAATTTTAAAAGAGATACAGTGTCATCTGATTCAGAGGCAACATATACGTAGTAATTTTGCGTGTACATTATATTACATGCAAAAAGTATTAAAATAAATCTTTTCATATTATTCTATTGGTGGACTAGCTAAAATTTCAAATAATTCTAAAAGATTTTTTGCTCCAAACAAATTATCCAATGACTTGTCAGTTGTGAATTGCATTGTATTAGAATTATCAGGTTTTGAATCTAATAATTTAAGAGCTCCGATACCAGCATTAAAATCAGAATAAAATATATTTCCTTTAAAATATTGAGCTCCCCATGTCATTGTGTTATTTGGTATAAAACCATTAGGAGAACCAGTTTTAAATGCTGCGATTTCTCTTCCTTGTTTGTAAAGATCACCTAAAAGTTCTCCGCTTACATCAATAACTCTAACTCCTCCATTATACATTCCAGCGTAAACAACATCATCTTCAACCCAGAAATTGTGAGAACCGTATCCTGGTAATTCAAACCTAGCAACTTCTTTTGGATTTTTTAAATCTGAAAAATCAACAAAATGTAAAAAACCTGTAGTCTCATTTGCTGCAAAGAAATCTACACCATCAGGAAATATTTCATCACCAAGAATTACATAAAATTTTCCAGTAGATTTACTTTTAAAAGGAAAAGCAGCATGATTTGCACCTGTTTTATATTTATAATTAGCAAAGGCTACTGGGTTTGATGGTGAACCACCAGCAATTCCATTACCTACATCAACCATGTAAATACCGTCTTTCCAGTTTGAAGTGTATGCTATTCCATCTTCAATCCAAACATCATGTATTGCTGAACCTAATTCTAATTCAAACTTTCCTACACCTTTAGGATTTTTTGGATCTTCAATATTTACAACTTCAAATTTTGCAGGATTTCCAAAAGCATTTAATGCGTAAACATGATTATTGTCAATAAATACATTATGAACACCACCGGTTAATCCATCTGTATATTCTGATAATATTTGTACATCTGATGGGTTTGATATATCTAATACAATAAAACCATTTTTTCTATTTGATGCTCCTTCTCTAGTAATTACACATATTTTACCATCTTTAGAAACTTTGACATCATTAACAATTCTTGCGTCAACCTTTATGCTATCAATTTTGGTGATGTTTGATGGATCAGTAACATCCCAAAAGTATGCAAGACCATTAAAAAATGTTCCTGAAACACCATAATCTTTACCATCAACTCCCTCAAAAAACCAAGCATCTGATGAATGTGTATCAAAAACATCTCCTGTACCCAACTGTATAATATCTCTTCTAACATCTCTGTCAACAACTTTGATTTTAGTTGAAGATGTTACATTACCAAACGATGCACTAACAGTATATAAACCAGGAATATCTGCAACAAATTTATTGTTCATTATTAATCCAGATGCAGAGTTACTGCTATCAAAAGATTTTCCTTGAAAAGAGAATGTTGGGCTTAAACCATCTAATTCTTTTCCTTTTTTATCCATTAATAATCCATTTAATGTAACTACATCGCCAGCTCGCACTGAGTTACTACTTGCTTTAATATCAATTGAGTATACAGGATTTTCTAAAACTTTAATTTCTTTTGAAACTTTTACTCCTTCATATTCAAAAGTTATATTAGATTTTCCTTTACCTTCAGCTTTGAGTAAATTATTTGCATCAACACTTACCACTGATGGATTAGATGAACTGATATTTACAGCTACATCATCTCTTGAATTTCCTTTTTCAGTTTCTATAGAGTAGGTTAGAGGAATATAATTTCCTGAAAAGAACTCTTGACCAATATTTAAATTAATTGCTTTAGGTGAAGAATAATTAACAAATACTGAAAATGTCTTACTAAATCTTTCTCCATCATTCTTAGGATCTATACAAACGGCAACAACTTCATGATTTCCAGGCTCATTAGCTAATAGATTTCCAGTCGAAGGATCTTGAACAATTGATCCTCCCACATTAAAAACTCCTTTTTTGTGATAATAGATGATTACTTCACATGAACCAGTACTGCCATCATTATATTTAACGTATGTTTCTGGCGTGAATGAATCTCCCACTTCTAATATTAGACCTTCTAAATTTGACTCAAGTGTTCTAGTTTGAGAAAATGAAATACTTGATATAATTAATAATAATAATGTTATTTTTTTCATAATAATTTTTTAATAATAATTTGTTAATCGAGATGTGTGTTTACTTTAGAATTATCTTTTTTTCCTCCAGATACTTTTGCTGCTCCAATTCCAGTATTGAAATCTGAATAGAATACATAACCTTTGTGAAGTTGAGCACCCCAGACCATTGTGTCATTAGGTATATAACCATCAGGACTTCCTGTCAATAAATATCCAATTTCACGACCTTGTTTATATAAATCACCTATCAAATCACCACTAATATCTACAACTCTAACTCCTCCTGTATACATTGCAACATATAATATGTCATCTTCAATCCAATAATTATGAGAACCCTGTCCAGGAAATTCATACCTAGCCACCTCTTTTGGATTATTTAAGTCTGAAAAATCAACAAAATGAAGAAATCCAGCAGTTTCGTTAGTTCCATTTGGATTTACTCCATTTGGAAAAATTTCATCACCTAATACAGTATAAAATTTGCCTGTAGATTTACTTTTGAAAGGAAATGCAGCATGGTTTGCTCCACTATCATAGGTATAATTTCCAAATGCAATTGGATTTGATGGAGATCCTCCAACAATTCCATTACCCACATCAACTAAATATACTCCATCACGCCAGTTTGAAGAATAAGCTATCCCATCTTCAATCCATACATCATGAATCGACTGTCCTTCTTTACCAATTTCAAACATTCCAACCTCATATGGGTTTTTTGGATCTTCAATATTAACAATGTAATATTTTTCACCATTACTTAGAGCATATACATGATTATTGTCAATAAATACATTATGTACTCCGCCTGTTAAGTTTTTAGTGTACTCTGAAATTATTTTTACATCTCTTGGGTTTGAAACATCAATAATAATCATTCCGTTTTTTCTATTTGATGCCCCTTCACGGCTTATAACACATATCTTACCGTCTTTAGAAACTTTAACGTCATTGACAGTTCTAGCATCTACCTTAACACTGTCAATTTTTTTAATATTAGCTGGATCTGTTACGTCCCAGAAGTATGATGTCCCATCAGCACCCCAAGTTCCCGTTACTGCATAATCACCACCATCAACTCCTTCAAACACCCAAAAATCAGAAGTATGCTTATTAGTTACCTTTCCTGTACCAACAGATTTAACTTCTCTTTGAACATCTCTTTGAAATATGTTAGCAATTTTTGAAGTTGTTACATTTCCAACTCTAGCTGAAACAATGTATTTTCCTGGAACATCACCCACAAATCTTCCATCTTCCAGAATTAAACCAGAAGCTGTATTACTTTTATCAAATGATTTACCAGTGAAAGAATATTCAGCTTTAATATTTTCAATCACATTTCCTCTTTTATCATACGCAATTGCATTATAATCAATAACATCACCTGTTCTAGCATTATTAGTTTCCGAAATTAACCTGAGTTTAACAACAGGATTTTTTTCAATTCTCACATCTATTTTCCCTTTAATTCCATCAACATTAGCTTGAATCGTCGAAACACCCTCCTCCAATGCTAAAATATTATTTGCATCATCAATTTCGATCTTATTATTTAAAGCTTTGATTGAAAAACCAACGTTAGCAAAGTATTTTGATGCAACATCAGAATTCCAATAATCAATAATTCTAGTTTTATTCAATTCATCGGTGATTTCATATTGAAGAGGGATGTAATTACCAACAAATACTTTTTCGTTGTTAAGCGATAATTTTACTTCTTTGACCTTTGGGTAATTTACATTAACATAAAATGTTTTTGTTAATCTTTTACCACCAGCATTTATACATACTGCTACTACTTCGTGATTCCCTGGCTCATTTGCTTTGAGAGATCCTTCTCTTCTATTAAAAGAAATTGCGTTTGCAGCACTAAATACTCCTCTTTTATTGTAATATATTATTCTAGTACATTCAGATGGTGTTCCGTCAGAATTAATAACTTCTGTTTTGGGTGTAAAAGTTTGATTTACATCTAAAACTAGGTTTTCAAGATCAGAAATTATGGTCTTTTCTTGGGAATAAGATAAACTAACAAAAATGATAAGTATGAGTGATAAATAATGTTTTTTCATTTGAATAAAATTAGATCAATTAATATAATAAAATTTTAAAATTTATTTTTTATATTTTTCATTAAAAAATTATGAAACTAAAACTGTTACTTCTCTTATTTCTAAACTTTAATCTCTTCTCACAGCAAAATTTAACAACACTCAATAAAAAAACAATTGATCAAACTATAAATACTTTATACTCTGTTATTTCAGGTGATAAAGGAGTTGAGAGAGATTGGAGTTTGTTTAAATCATTATTTCATCCTGATGCCAAATTGATACCCTCAGGTCCTTCTCAAGATGGAAATTTTCAGGCTATTTATTTGTCACCAGATGATTATATTAACAGGTCTGGTAAATGGTTATACGAGAATGGTTTTCATGAAAGAGAAATCCATAGAGTTACTGAGATATTTGGTAACATTGCTCATATATTTTCTACATATGAAGCTTTTAGGGAATCGTCAGATGAAATTCCATTCATGCGTGGAATTAATAGTATCCAATTAATGAAAACCAATGAAAAATGGCTAATTATTAATATTTATTGGATGCAAGAGTCTGATATTTATGAAATCCCAAAAAAATATTTAAATAACTGATTCTATTTTTAATTATTAAACAACATTAATTAATTTTAAAAAGTGTTTTTTAAGAAGATAAATACTATACATTTAATTTTAATTTTAATAATTAGTATTATTCCATTATTGTACTCTTACAATCAGTCTTTTTATAAAGATTTAGTAAAAGAGGATGGTATAATTGAATACTTAACTGCTATTTTTCTTTTTTTATCATCAATTGTATTATTTATAAGTTTTTTAAAAATTAAAAAATATCATTCAATATTCAATTTTGGTTTATTTCTTTCTGTAATTGTTTTGTTTTTTGGCTTTGGAGAAGAAATTTCTTGGGGTCAAAGAATCTTTAATATTGAGTCTCCAGCTTTTTTTAACAATAATAATCTCCAAGGTGAAACTAATATTCATAATTTGATGATTGATGGAGTTAAATTAAATAAATGGATATTTACCTATGGATCAGTATTATTTTTTACATTTTATTTTTTCATAACTCCACTTCTTTACATTAAGGGTATCATTCCAAAATCATTGTTAAATAAATTTTCTTTTGTAGTACCTAAGTACTTTCAATCACTTCTTTTTTTATTTTCTACTATTATAATTAATTTATTTGATTATAATAAAATATCAGAATTATGGGAATGCTCTTTCGCTGTAACCATATTTTTTGTTTGTTTGTCCCCATCAAATAAAACAGACTTCGATTAAGGTTTTTTTAATCTAAATAATTAGGTGTTGTACTTTTATCTCTAAGCGCTTTTTTTAATTCATCAACTGCCTTTTTAGGGTTCAAATTAGAATCATATATATATTTAAATTCATGATCAGAGATTTCATTTTTATCATAAACTCCCCATGTATTAAAAGTCACAACACCATTGTTCCTTTTCGAAATCAATGTTTTTATAATATTGGCGTAACCATGAGCTTGTCTATTTAATTGAGTACTTGTTGGTGAGGCGCCTACTAATCTATAATCAATTTCAGTGACGTGAAAATCTAAATCATTTTGATGAGCCCAATCAATTAATGATGATAAGTAATTTAATTTTTCCTGATTTAAAGCTAAAACAACATTATCTCTTAGGTGACCTTGCCATCCAAGACCATCAATCCTAAGACCTTTATTTTTAAGATATAAAATAGTTTCTTTTACTTTATCCCACATCTGTGGTTGCATACCAGCATGCTGATTAAAAACCAAACTAACATTTGGTGCATATTCGTTGGCAATTTCAAATGCCCTAATAATATATAGTGGAATTCCATCACTATTCTCGCCAATTTGAGTCCATGGATTTTCCCACAAATCGGTTCCAATCTTTTTATCTGTCCAATCACCGTTAGATCCTATTGTTTCATTCACGACATCCATCCATTTAACATTACTTTCGCTATTAATTTTTTTACAGAGTTCAATTAAAAACTCTTCATAGAGTTGAGTTAACTCTTCCACTGATCTATTATCTTCTTTTGCCCATTTTGATGATTGTGGGCCAATTGGCCCATGAGCACGTATCTCAATATTTTTGTTGTTTGCAAAATCTAAAAATGCATCAACCCTATCCCAATTCCAAATACCTGGCTCAGGATGCACTATTGTTTGCTTAAATGAATTTTCAGGTGTTGTGTATGTAAATTCTTTTAAAAAAAGTTCTTCTACGTTTGAATCTAGTTGATAATAATTTAAGGTTGCTCCAAATTTAAAAGAGTTGGAATTATAATTGTCAGAAACAATTTTTTTAAAGGCTTCAACAGTTGGTTCAGTGTTTGGGTCAGGGTTTGGATCTACAACCTCAATTTCATCAGATCCAGACGAGCATGAAATAAAAATTAATATTATATAAAAAGTAATTTTTTTCATACTTATAATATACATACAAATATTGATAAAAACTTCAATGTAATTAAGTAAATAGTCAAGAATTAAAAAAAAAGGGAATTTACTTCAAAAATAAATTCCCTCTTGTGACCTCGGCAGGATTCAAACCTGCAACCTTCTGAGCCGTAATCAGA